>NZ_VPBW01000038.1:0-24865 GCF_013418535.1 Acinetobacter sp. YH12137
TTGCTATAGACCACATTTAAGTTTAAATATGAACACCCCGAATCAGACGTATGAGCAAACTAAAACCGAGCTAATTGCTTAACTCGGTTTGAAGTGGAATACTGTCAATCTATTTCAGGACAAGACAAAATAAAGATGAAATAGAAAAAGGCTTAAATAAATTTAAGCCTTTTTATTTATGGATTAATATTTCTGGAATGCATTTAATTAATCATTAGTACGTTCTAATTACATCGATTTTTTAAGTTGCTTCTGGTGCGTTAAAACTTCTTTTGCATATTTTTTGCCTTGTTTACGCATTTTCCGATCTTTCTCATAGGCAGTAGGGCCTACATTATAATAGCCCAGCGCTTTTTCTAGGCTGCCACTAGATTCCTGATAACGTGACAGAATATAACTCCCACATCCAATATTTATTGCTTCATTAAATAAATCAGGTCCACATGTAGATTGCCAATAACGCGGAACAATTTGCATAAGACCCACAGCACCTGCAGGTGAAGCGACCTGACTGCGATAGGTAGATTCCTGTCGAATCACGGCTGCTACTAGCAAGGGATCTAGACTATGTCTTTCGGCATTTTGAATAATTAAAGGTGAAACGCGAGTAGCAGTTATCGCAGGCACAGCATATGCAGTCTGAATTCCTTGAGACAGTTTAGCAGAGCGTTTTTCTAAGGAATTACCCCCTAGTGAGGAGCAAGCACTTATTAATATTGTACTTAAACCAAGTATCCCAATTTTTAAAGTAGTAGGATTTAAGACCTTTAATAATGAATAGTTTTTGCCAGAAAATTTGCCCAACAACTTTCAGCTTCCCTGTATTTTTAAAATTAGATTGATCTTAGGAAGATGTATGAAAATCGTCAAGAAATTAGATGATTTGTTTACAAAGACAAATTAGATTTTATTGAATAATGAATTTTTTATGAAGAATTGTTTAAAGAAAAGCCAATTAACAGTCGAATTTGTATCTCAGGCTTTTCTTTAAAGTGTATGTGTTTAGATGCACAAGAAAGCTTAGTCTAAAGTTTTTAGCATCCAGATTTCACAAGCTGCACTATGACCTGTATTGCCTTCGGGATGATCGAGATGTTCAAAACCTAATTTTTCGTAAAGCTTCACTGCCTGCCAAAGACTTGCAGTAGTCTCAAGATAGATTCGTTTAAAGTTCTGCTCATGAGCAAAGTCAAAGGTCAGATTTAAAATCTTTTTTGCAAATCCATAACGACGAATAATGGGTAAGAAATACATTTTCTGTATTTCTAGAATACTCTGATCACCCTGTAATGGCGAAATACCTCCGCCACCAAAGACTTGATCCTGCTCATCGATAATGACCCAATAAGCTGCATTTGGCTGCTGATATACTTCATACAGGTTATCCAGGATTGAATCACCGACAGCAAAACCGGATTCTGCTGCAAGTCCGAATTCTACGGAAACTTCACGAATAATCTTGGCAATTTGAGCATTATCTTGAGGTTGTAAAGGACGAATAGAATACATAGGTCATGACATGAAAAAGGATGGAAATTTTATAGTTCGAAAACCATAAAAAATCCATTCTTTTTGATGATTCGTTCTTTAATAAAGAAGTATTTCCAGTTTTTGATTATTTTAATTCACTTGAAGATTTACCTAGTTCACGTCGAGCAATAATGAGTTGCTGAATCTGTTGAGTTCCTTCAAAAATATCCAGAATCTTGGAGTCACGTGCCCATTTTTCTAAAAGTTCTGCCTCGTTATAGCCTATAGATGCTGCTAATTCGACACATTTCAAAGTGATTTCATTCGCGATACGACCCGCCTTGGCTTTAGCAATAGAAGCTTCACGGGAATTAGGCTTACGATTATCCGCCATCCACGCAGCTTTTAACATTAATAAACGGGCAGATTCCCATTCGGCTTCCATACGATAAATCTGCGCTGCAATATTCGATGTTTGTAAGTAAGGTGTATGGTACTCAGAATCTAGCTGATCCTTAAAAATTTCCTTGGTTCTCTCTAAAGAAGCTTTAGAGCAACCAATTGCCATCGCTGCAACGAGTGGGCGGGTATTATCAAAAGTTTCCATGACCCCAGCAAAACCCTTGGCCACATCAATTTCAGCATGTCCAAGCAAATTAGCAGCAGGTATACGACAATCAATAAAACTAATTGCAGCCGTATCCGAGGCTTTAATGCCTAGCTTATGTTCCAGACGCTCGATTTTCATGCCGGGTGTGCCTTTGGGTACGACAAAGGATTTAATTGCAGCACGGCCAAGTTTTTTATCTAAAGTCGCCCAGACGACAACCGCATCTGCACGTTCGCCAGAGGTGACAAAGATTTTTTCACCATTGAGGATATAGTCATCACCATCTTTAATGGCAGTGGTACGAATGGCAGCTGAATCCGAACCACAGCCTGGTTCAGTAATCGCCATCGCTGCCCATATACCATGAAAGCGTTGCAACTGTTCGTCATTAGCAACGGCAGCAATGGCTGAATTTCCTAACCCTTGACGCGGCATGGATAAAAGCAGTCCGGTATCACCATAACACATTTCGACAATACTAAGTGCTGTCGACATATTGACGCCATTTTTATTGCTTTCATCGCTATCACCGCGTTTATTGACCGCAGCTCCTGCATTCATGCCTTCGCTGCCTTGGTTCATACCATCGACGACAGAGGCAAGCATATCCAACTCTTTCGGATAAGCATGTTCAGCTTTGTCATACTTGCGTGAAATAGGGCGGAGTACATTCAGGGCAACTTCATGTGCCTGATCAATCAGCAATTTGAATTTTTTAGGATTTTGCAAGTTCATTTATTTTTTTCCTTATTCTTTGCTCAGGCATGAAGGCCAGAATGTACGATTGCTGTTGCTCTTAAGTCCCGATACCAGCGTTCTACCGGATGTTCTTTGGTGAAGCCATGTCCGCCGAGAATCTGTACGCCATCTGTGCCAATTTTCATGGATTTTTCTGCACAGAGCAGACGGGCCAGATAAGCTTCTCGATGAAAGTCTTGACCAGATTCTGCAAGACTGGCGGCATTCAGGATCAGCATTTGCATGGCATCAATTTCAATCGCCATATTTGCAATCATAAAAGCTACACTTTGCCGATGGGAAATTGGTTCACTAAAGGCTGTCCGTTCATTGGCATATTGCACACAGTATTTTTTAACCGCTTCACAGATACCGACCGCCATGGCACACCACATTAAATTGCCTAGATCAAGAAAAGCGGTGTAATCAAAATCGTCATCTCCCAAGCGTTGTGCCGGTGTGTTATTAAATTTGAGATTCACAGTTTGAGTGGCTTTCAAGCCCATAGCCGGAGATTTTTGTGCAGTAATGGTATTATTGCGTTGCACAATAAATACTTCGGTTTTGCCATTCAGATCTGCACTGACCAGATAGATATCAGCAGTTTCTCCGAGCATCACCAAGGTTTTTTCACCATTAATTAAATAGTGATCTCCATTCGACGTTGCTTGAGTTTTTAACTGATAAGGATTAAAGGCAGCTGTTGCTTCTTGTACTGCGAAGGTAGCTTTAAGATGAGGATCATCGGCAAATGCAGTCAAATACTCAGCCTGAACCTGTTCTGAACCCCAACGGGTAATCGCATTAATCACACTAAAAGTAGAAAGCAGACCAGCGGTCAGACTGAAATCACCTTGAGCCAACTGTTGAGCCATCAGGACATTACTGACGATATTCTGTTCTACAGCTACGCCACCTAGAGTTTCAGGCAGCGCATAAAAATTAAGACCCAGATCAGTTGAATATTGCCAGAGTTCCTTTGGGAAGATTTCATGATGATCTGCATCATGTGCCAAAGGATAAAGGACTTCGCTGGCAAACTGTTGCATTGCCTCGCAGGTCATTTGCTGTTCTTCAGTCAGATTCAGATCAAACAGGGATTTGGACTGATGTGGCAAACGTTGTCTTTGAATTTTCTGACCAGATTTCAGGATTTTCTGAGTCTGGCTGAGTGTTTTAAAACCTGCTTTAGAGCTTTGATAAAGAGATTTTTCTAAAAATTTACGCAGCTTTAATTGGTCGAGTAAATCACTTCCAGCCACTTTGGTCAGGATGGACAAGCCAAATCCTTGTGCTTTGTTCACCATATTGTTCATTCTAATTATCCTACGGGGTGTTATCTTATTTGCCTGATGTTGACATGCAGTTCTAGAAAAAACCATGTCATCAATGACATGAATCATTGTCAATTTATAATTAAAATAAAGAGGGGATTTGAAGAATTAAAATATTGAAACTAAATAGAAAAATAAAATAAGAAAAATTAGGTTTTTATCAAAAATTGACCCGAATGACAAAATCATCCGGGTCTTATATAAGGCTAATAATAACTTAGTCGTTTAGAGATGACGTTTAATCATTGCGCGTACATTAGTTTTCGCATCAATCACCGTCATGAAGGTATAAGCGCCAATGAACTTACGGCTGATAAACATAAATTCTTTAGGCGGTACACTGAAATAACGTGAAGCCATGGATTTAGAAGCTTGCTGCATTACCCGGCTATGAAGCTGGCTTTTTTTCCAGTTATAGCGGTCATGTTCATCCATCACACCTGGAGGCAGGTCTTTATTGTTCATTGGCGAGCTGAAGGCTTCTGTGGCTAACAGGAAGACTTTCGCCATATCCGGTTTGATGCTAGGCGGAATAGAATCAAAGAATTCATAACCGGTCATGGCTTTCACCATCATGTCTGAATCATGATGATAACCGGCCTGGATCAGGTTACGCGCTACATTGAGTAGATGCTGGTCAAATTGACGGATTGCACCGAAGTCGAGAAGCACAATCTTGTCCTGAATATTTTCGCCATCACCTAGACGTACCAGATAATTGCCGAAATTCGGGTCAGTCTGCATCTCCCCCCATTCAAAAATCTCACGTACTGCGATTTCAAGGGAAGCCTCACCCAGTTTATTACGACGTTCCTGTGGTAGAGACAACATTACTGGACTATTGATGGGTACACCACGTTCAAAGGTCATACACAGAACACGGTCAGTACAATAGTTATCGATGATGGTCGGTACGATATATCGTGGATCATTTTGCAGACGTTTACAGAAACGACGGGTCGTATCCGCCTCAATTTTATAATTGACCTCACGATGCATCATCTCACGAACTTCATCGAACCATTGATCAAATTCACGGGTTTGCGGCACCATACGGGTCAATTTGAGCATGTTCTTAAACAGGCTCATATCAGAATCAATAGCCTCAGCTACACCCGGGTACTGGATTTTAAGCACCAGTTCCATGCCATCTGACTTGCGTACAGCACGGTGAACCTGAGCCAAAGAGGCGGTACCTAGGGGCTCATGATCAACCGTCAGATCATCTAGCTTGGAACCTAATTGCTGTTGTAATTGGGCTTTGATCGCCGGCCACGCCAAAGCAACTGTTTTATTATTTAACGTATTTAAGGCTTGAGTGACCTCTTCTGGCAGAAAATGTTCGCCATACAGGGCCATCATCTGGCCAATTTTGACAATTGAACCTTTAAGCTTGCCAATTTCTGCAACCAGATAATCGGCCTGTTCTTTCATGGCTTTTTTGCGTCTTCTTTCTTTTTCTTCTTCACTCGAGAACATAGAACCCGCACTGGATGCTGCCCAGCGCGTACCTGCCAGCAAAGATGCCTTTGCGATCGATAAGCGTCGATCCATTGAGGAAGTTTTCAATTGTTTAAGCTTATCGTTCTGATCTGACATGTAAACTCAATCCTTTTATCAGCATAAAGCGGAATAAATCATTGTAGTGGATATTACCGTGTCTGCACGTATTAAAAAAGTTTAAGCCGCTGAATTCACGGTGAAAATCTCGGCAAGAGCATATCGCTTGCCGTTTTGACCAGTGTAGGGTGAATATTATGACATTTGAAATTGAATTTTTAATTCAGATCGTTGTTGTAACTGTTGTTTATTTGTTTGAATATGTTGATGAATTAGGTTCTGGACTGTTTCATGCATAAAACCCAGCGCATAACCCTTCACAATAATGATGCTTGGCAAACTGAAAAACAGGTACTTGGCATCTTCCAAAGTCGCGCTACTAAATACGCCTTGCTGCATTAATGTGGTTTGTAAAAATACCTTTTCCTGCTGCACCTGACTGGATAACTGGTCATTCCAGTAGTTCTGGCGCATGGCCATAAGATTGTTGTGCTTATAGCTCATAAGATCTGGGCTCGTTTGGACATCATTGCCGAATTATATGCGGCCATAAAATCAAGTTTCAACCAAAGAACTGTGACATCTTTTTAAGCGAGAAAAATATAGGATTTTATCAAGGACTCAGTTAGTATCAGGCAATAATTTAAACAAGATTCATTATTCAATATTGATTGGAAACAAGCCAGTTTTGGTGAAGGGGATACTATGCGTTTTGCATGTTTATTAATGGTAGGTTGTTTGGGGACGATGGCATTACAGGTTCAGGCGGCTACAGGTTATTCTCAGGAATATACCCAGTGCATGAACTTTAGTTATGGCAATACAGCTAAACTGCAGAAATGTGTGAAAAAAGAATTAAAAGCACAGAATAAACGTCTAAAGAAAAACTATAAGACTTATCTGAAATTGAATGCGGGTTATCGTAATAATATTCGTGATCAGCATACAGTGTGGGAACGCAAACTGTCACAGCAATGCAAGCTGACTATGAATACCCAATATGCCCAGATTAAACAGGGTCAATGTGCGCTGGAGATGGTAAAAGATCAGGCGAATTTGTATCAATTGCGTTCTTATCGTGCCGGTGCTTAAACTGATTTTAAGTTAATAAATCCTTCCGGAAATACCGATAAATCTTAAAAAGTAGGATTCTAATCTGCCTGAAATTCAGAAGATCTGTCATTGATAAACCATGGAGAATTCGGGTTTTTCATGGTTTTGGCATTATAAAAGACCTCAAAACAAGGTATCATAAGGCGTTTTAAAAAATGACCTTGGAGACGCCTTAAGTGGATCGACCGACTATTAGCCCTGAACATTTGCAGGAAGCCGCTGAAAATTTAACTACCATTCGTGATTTTATTCGTTTTGGGGTTACAGCATTACGTCAATACGATGCGCACTTAGGTCAAGGTACAGAAGATTATTTTGCTGAAAGTTCAGCGCTGGTTCTACAAACCTTGTCACTGGACTGGAATGCAGATCCTGAAATTCTGGACTCTAAATTATTGCCAAGCGAAGTGGCTGAGTTCTTGAGCTTGCTAGAACGCCGCATTAATGAACGTGTTCCAACCTCTTATTTATTGAATCTAGCCTATTTCTTCGGCAAGCCATTCTATGTTGATGAACGTGTATTAATTCCTCGTTCGCCAATCGTTGAGCTGATTGAAAACCGTTTTGCTCCTTATTTCCTGGGCGAACATGGTCAAATGGGTGAAGCGGTTAATAACTTGCCGGAAAACCCGAATCCGAAGACACCACAACGCATTCTAGATATGTGTACCGGTTCCGGCTGTATCGCAATTGCCTTGGCTTATGCTTTCCCTGAAGCGGAAGTAGATGCCACCGATATTTCCAAAGAAGCATTGGAAGTTGCACAAATTAATACTGAGCATCATGACAAGCAATATCAGATCGCATTGCTTGAATCGGATTTGTTCGAAAAAATTCCAGCCGAAAATCAGTACGATTTAATCGTATCTAATCCGCCGTATGTCGATGCGGAAGATATGGCTGATTTGCCTGAGGAATTCCATCATGAGCCTGAGCTTGCGCTTGCTGCTGGTCAAGACGGTCTGGATCTAGTTCGCAAGATGCTGGCTCAAGCAGCTGATTATCTGACTGAAGATGGTTTGATCGTGATTGAAGTGGGTAATTCTGAATGGGCGATGAAGCAAAACTTCAATACCGTTGATTTCCACTGGTTGCAGTTCCAACGTGGTGGTTCAGGTATCTTTGCACTGACTGCAGCCCAATGCCGTCAATATCGTGATTTATTCATTCAATCTGTTAATTCATAAGGAGTCGTTGACATGGCAGGTAATAGTATAGGGCAACTCTTCCGTGTAACGACTTGTGGTGAATCTCATGGTGTTGGCTTAATGGCCATTATTGATGGGGTTCCACCAGGGATTGAACTGTCTGAAGCGGATTTGCAAAAGGATCTGGACCGTCGTAAGCCGGGTACTTCAAAATTTGCAACACAGCGTAAAGAGCCAGATGAAGTTGAAATTATTTCAGGTGTGTTTGAGGGTAAAACTACCGGTACTTCAATTGGTCTTTTAATCCGCAATACGGACCAGAAATCGAAAGATTATGGCAATATCGCGCAAACTTTCCGCCCGGGTCATGCAGACTATACCTATACCCAGAAGTATGGTTTTCGTGACTATCGCGGTGGTGGCCGTTCGAGTGCGCGTGAAACTGCGATGCGTGTAGCAGCAGGTGCGATTGCCAAGAAATTCCTGTTTGAGAAATTTGGTATTGAAATCCGTGGTCATGTGACCCAAATCGGTACTGAAAAAGCAGAAAAACTGGACTGGAACGAAGTGCCAAATAACCCGTTCTTCTGTGGTGATGTTGATGCGGTGCCGCGCTTTGAAGCACTGGTCACGTCTTTGCGTGAACAAGGTACTAGTTGTGGCGCTAAACTCGAGATCATTGCGTCTAAAGTACCCGTGGGTTGGGGCGAGCCAGTATTTGATCGTCTGGATGCTGACATCGCGCATGCCATGATGTCGATTAATGCTGTTAAAGGTGTCGAAATCGGTGATGGTTTTGGTGTGACTGAGCAGTTCGGTCATGAAACCCGTGATGAACTCACAACAGATGGCTTCCTGGCGAACCATGCTGGCGGTATCTTGGGTGGTATTTCTAGCGGTCAGGATATTCGTGTTTCGATTGCGTTGAAACCAACGGCTTCCATCACAACTCCGGGTAAAACCATTACCATTAATCGTGAAGATACGGATGTCCTGACCAAAGGCCGTCATGATCCTTGCGTGGGTGTACGTGCAACCCCAATTGCTGAAGCGATGCTAGCAATTGTTTTGATGGATCACTTCATGCGCCATCGTGCACAAAATGCCGATGTCGTTGCGCCGTTTGAGCCAATTGAACCTAAATAATTTGCTTTATAGAAGCAAATGAAATTAAAGTCAGGCTTCGGTCTGGCTTTTTTATATTTATAAAATGAAAAATAACAATATTCGTTTAGCCCAAGCTACGGACATTCAAAGCATTGTTAAGTTGATCAATACAGCTTATCGATCTAATTTGGGCTGGACGCATGAACATGACATTTTTTTAGGTGATCGAATTAATGAGGCTCAGTTAAGTGAACTTTTAGCACGGCCTGATTTCGAACTTTATGTCTTGGAAAATAATGATCAACTGGTGGGTTGTATTGGTCTGACACACTTGCCAGATTGTTTTGAAATCGGCAGTTTTGCTATTGACCCAGTCCGGCAAAATTCAGGTTATGGCCGAATATTGTTAGATTTCGCTGAGCAATACTCTAGAGAAAAAATACCTTTCAAAAAACTTAGAATGTCTGTTCTTAATGTTCGCATTGAATTAATCGCGTATTATGAGCGTCGTGGTTATCACCAAACCGGCAAAACAGAGAGTTATCCACTGGATGCAGATGTTGGACAGCCTTTAGTAGATTTAAATCTGGTGATTTTAGAAAAGAGTCTCGAAAAGATTGATGAAGTTATTTGAATCTATGTTTGATTCTAAGTGTGTTTAATAAGAATAATGACAGGATATATGAATGGAAGTATGGTTAAGTGCTGAATTAAGTAGGGAAGTGTTAACAGAAGATCATCTTGATCTCGAAAATAAAGCACGTAACGCAGTAGAAAATGCCTTAAATGCTCAACTACAAAATAAGTCGTATGATATTCCGATAGATAAATGGAAGTGCATTGAAATTATAATGGGAAATGATAGTTTTGATGAACGTATTTTTTATTCATTTAAACGTAGAAATATGGATTTCCGTTTAAGGATTGATCCAACAACTTTTAAGGCAACAGATGATTTAGGCCGTGAGAGACTCATTTTTAGGATGCTCTTAAGAAGCCTGGATTTGTTAAAAGTTAAGTTTGAAAAAGTCCGTCCGAAGCTTGATGCAAAGGTTTATGAGGAGCTTGAAAGACTAAAAATGATGCACTAAATGTTGCAAAAGATGAAAGTTGGATTTAAAGCGTATTTTAATTAAAGCCAGCGAGAGTGTTTTTTATTTATTATCCATTGAATTTTCCACTATTTTTATCTTGAAACGAGCCGGTTGTTGTATCCTTGCTCATTGACAGGCAATTGAATTGGATGCGATTGCCGCAAAACCCATATCATGAGTTGTTCAATGTTTCAGACTATCTTCACTGTACTGTTTCCGCTTATTGGCCTGATTACTTTGGGCTATGTATTAAAACAAAGGAAATGGCTGGAAGATAGTTTCTGGCGTGGGGCAGAAAAACTTAATTATTTTGTCCTGTTTCCAGTCATGCTATTTTTAAATCTGGCCGTAGCCAAGATTGAAATGGCAGTCATTAAAGATGTGGTTCTGGTGGTCTTTAGCCTTATGGCAGTGGTCAGTATTGCTCTATATGTGATGCGCAAGATTTATCAGATTGGCTATGCACGTTTTGGGGTCTATGTGCAGGCACTCCTGCGTTTTAATACCTATATCGGACTTGCAGCAGTGAATGCTTTATTTCATCAGCAGGGCATGACCATTTTCGCCGTAGTGATGGTGTTATGTATTCCACTGGTCAATATCTTATCTGTACTGGCATTTACCCGTAGTTCAGATATGCAGATCTTCAAAATCCTGATTGATCTGTTAAAGAACCCTTTAATTCTAGGTTCTCTTGTTGGAGGCCTATTTAATCTTTCAGGCTTATCACTCTGGGCTGGGTTTGAATTATTCTTAAAACAGATTGCCTTATGCAGTTTGCCGCTTGGCTTGATGTGTGTGGGGGCTGCCTTACAGTTCCAAGGCTTCCAGCGAGATATCTTCCCATTAGGTCTGGCGACTTTTGGACGTTTATTAGGAATGCCACTTGCTGCTTTCTTTGTCTGCCAATTATTTGATATTGATCCTTTAACCACCCAGGTACTGGTGTTGTTTTTTGCTTTACCTACTGCTTCAGCTTCCTATGTACTGACGCGTGTCTATGGCGGAGATAGCCAGTTCATGGCCAGTATTATCAGTATGCAAACGGTAGTCGCGGCTGGATCTCTCATGTTGATTCTTTCCTGGTTAATTTAATTTTAGGATCTGAAAGTCGGCCATATATTAAAGTCTAATATTAAATCAATCCTATAAATAGCCTAAGCAATTATTAACATTATTGCTTTTCTTAAATGCCTTGCATTGCAGCATGACGTAGGAAAATGAGGCAAAAAACCAAATTAAAATCTTAAAATTCGTTTGAAATAGATAGTGTTATTTCTTCTAAATTTATTGAAAGTATCGTTACCACTTAAATCACGTGAATTAACATAAATAAAAAACTGTAGTCTCCGATAAGATGGTATATAAATTGCTCAGGATAATAAAAATATTATTGCAGGAGAGAAATGCTACTGCATTCGCCGAAGGAGCAAGGTCCCAGGAAACTCTCAGGCAAAAGGACTGCAATAATATATTAAACTCTGGAGAGAAGTGTTGAATCACTCACCGAAGGGGGAAGGTTGCTGCATACAGCTATGATGCAGTCACCGAAGCTCTCAGGTACACATGACAGATGGGAAAGACATCACATATTGAGGAGAGGTGTCTATGCGTCATGTTATTGTGGTGGGGGCAGGCATTACCGGTGTAACAACAGCTTATGAGCTCGCCTTACTCGGTTATCAGGTCACGGTGGTTGACCGTCATCTTTATCCCGCGATGGAAACATCCTTTGCTAATGGCGGGCAACTTTCTGCCTGTAATGCAGAAGTCTGGAATCAAAAAGCCACTGTGTTGAAAGGCATCAAATGGATGTCACAAAAAACCGCACCGCTATTGCTTAATCCTTCTTTTAGTCTGCATAAATATAGCTGGCTGATGGAATTTCTAGGTCATATTAAAAACTATGAAACCAATACCCGGGAAACGGTAAAAATCGCATTACTGGCCAGAAAACGTCTGTTTGAAATTGCCGAAATTGAGCAGATTGATTTTGATCTGGAAAAGCGCGGAATTCTACATTTCTACCATAATAAAGCTGATTATGATGTCGCAATTAAGGTCAATGATCTGTTGTGTAGTGGTGGTCTGGAACGTAATGCCATCAGCAATGAAGAAATCAAGCAGATTGAACCTGCATTAACTGGAGATTATTATGCCGGGTTTTATTGCCAGAGTGATGCGACTGGAGATATTCATAAATTCAGTACTGGACTGGCAAATGCCTGTATGAAAAAAGGGGTGAACTTCGAATTTGGTCAGGATGTATTTGCGGTCGATCACCAAGCACAGCATATTACGGTTAAATGCAGACCAAGCCCTGAAAATGTGCATGCCAATGCTGAAGATGTGCTCGAGATTCAGGCGGATGCCATTGTGGTATGTGCAGGCGTAAGCAGTTATCAGTTGGCAGATCTGTTGGGTGAGCGAGTGAATGTCTATCCGGTAAAAGGCTATTCAATTACCGTACAGCTGAATGATGAGCAAAGTCAGCAAAATGCTCCTTGGGTCAGTCTGCTAGATGAGAGCGCCAAGATCGTCTTGTCACGTTTAGGTAAAGACCGCTTACGTGTTGCAGGAACCGCGGAATTTAATGGTTATAATCGGGATATTCGTGTTGACCGAATTCAGCCTTTAATTGACTGGACACAACGCAATTTCGATCTATGTACTGAACATGTGGTGCCGTGGGCAGGTCTGCGTCCCATGATGCCGAACATGATGCCAGTGGTGCGCCGTGGTAGACAGGAACGTGTCTTTTACAACACCGGTCATGGACATTTAGGCTGGACATTATCAGCGGCAACCGCAGCTATGATTAGCCAAGAAATAGCTCAGCATTACCCGGCCTAAGTAAATAGCCCGCTTACGGGCTATTTTTAAAGATCAAAAAATAATTATTTATTCATTAAGCTTCTTCTACCTGAGAAAGAAGGTTAGGATAAAGGGAATCTTTATAAAAACCTCTCCTTTAAGGAGAGGGAATTTCTAGTTTAAATTTTTAAATACATATTCAGGACATCAATAGATAAAAAAAGTCAGCTGTTTAATCATATAAACGATAAATACCACTAAAGCGCTCACAGCCTTTTTGTTCGGTACTGACCGTCAAAATTGCCTTGCTATAGTTAAAGTTATATTTGCAGTCATGCTCATTATCCGTAATCTGGCTTTTAGTTTCGGTCGTGGTATAAGCTAGAAAAGGAATGGTCTGGGTTTCTGCACGATTATTCGGATTGCGGTAAGCAATTCCTTCAATTTTGATGCGGTCTTTCGTCAGCTGATGAATCTTGAGATGAATTGGCTGTTTGGCCATTTGGCCCTGTTCAAACTTGAGATAGTGCTGAGTTAGGCTCTGATTCAAGGAAATATAAATATTGAGGTCATCCAGACGCTGGTCAAATTGCTGTTTAAAGCAGTCCAGCGTCTTACATTGCTGTAAGCGTGTACTCCATAGCTGCTGGGTATCTTGTAATAAGCGAACAGGCGCATCTGTAATCAGAAAGGCGGTAAAATATTGATCTGTCAGTTTTTCACGCGGTTCATCAAGAGAGACTGAGCAGATCTTTTTCATGGCTGCGTTATTGTTATGATGACTGCTACAGTCCAGCGATTCAGCATGAATGCTGCTAGCAAAAAGGCCTGTCCCGAGTAAAAGTCCCATTATTTTCATCATATTTATATCAGTTTTCAGTAGCATGATCGCTTATACTTTCACTGTGTTACGCTAGGTCTAACTATAGCGAAATAGAAACGTCGTGTACAAGATTTCAATCAGTTATTTCTAAAGGATATAAAAGTGATTGCACAAATTCGTATTGGTCAGGGACTGGATGTACATGCATTTGAAGAAGGTGATTTTGTCACTCTGGCAGGTATTCAGATTCCACATACGCATGGCTTGAAAGCACACTCTGATGGTGATGTGGTTTTACATGCACTTTGTGATGCTTTGCTAGGTGCCTTGGCGCTAGGCGATATTGGCCAGCATTTTCCAGATACCGATCCGCAGTTTAAAGGTGCAGACAGCAAGGTTTTATTAAAGCATGTCTATCAGCTAATTTTGGATCGTGGTTATCGCCTAAATAATGCTGACATCACTGTAGCTTGTGAACGTCCAAAGCTGGCTAAACATAACCTGGAAATGCGTCAGAGCATTGCCGATGTACTGGATGTGGATGTGACTCAAATCAGTATTAAAGCCACAACCACTGAAAAATTAGGATTTACTGGTCGTCAGGAAGGTATTCTGTCTATGGCAACTGTTCTGATCAGTCATTACAAATAACATCAACCGAAGTTATTAGGATGAATCAGGGATAATTCCAGTTCCTGTGTTGCTTTACGGCCTTGCAGCTGTAGGGCAACCGCATGAATTAAACCGGTCCAGGTTTCATTCGGTTCCCAGAGCTGATGCAGATATTCCTGTGCAGTCGGCATGTCCATATCCATATAGTATTGACGATATAAATACATCAGGCAGCTGACATGATAATTCTGCGTACAATGTACCCAGACCATTTGTTCTTTGACCAGATGATCAATCAGATCCAGTACCAGCAGGCATTGGCTATCCGAAGGGGTTTCCCAGGAGATCGGCAACTGGATATAGTTCAGGCCAAGATCAAGACAAATTTTATCTTCATGTAACAGATGATGATCGCTATCTGTTAATGCCACATTGATTACGGTGGATACGCCGTATTCTTTAATCAACCTCAGTTGTTCAGTTGTCGGCTGACCAGAGCTGAACAGATGGTCATGGATGAACTGAAAATTTTCAATTTGACTTAATGCAGTTTCAATTTCATTCATCAGATAAAATTTTCCTTGTTCAGAAATGAAAACGCCATCTTGTCGATGGCGTTTGTCAGTTCGTTTAACGATTAGGTAAAACGTCCTTCAATGCCTCATGCATGTCAAGCAACACTTTTTCTGTGGTCTCCCAATCGATACAGCCATCAGTCACTGATTTTCCATATTCCAGATCACAAAGATTGGCAGGAATATCCTGACGGCCACCTTTCAGGTGACTTTCTACCATAATACCAACAATTGACTTGTTTCCATCAAGAATTTGTTCAGTAATATTTTTTAAGACAAGCGGTTGTAAGTACGGGTCTTTATTTGAGTTTGCGTGGCTGGCATCAATCATGATCTTGCCGCTGACTTTGGCTTTCGCAAGAGCTGCCTCAGCATCTGCAACTGAACCTGCATCGTAGTTAGGTTTGCCATTACCGCCACGTAGAACCACGTGTGCATATGGATTCCCTGAAGTACGAATCACCGCAACCTGACCTTGGTCATTTAGACCCAGGAAGCTGTGACCATGTTTAACAGATTGCATTGCATTGGTCGCAACAGTTAAGCCGCCGTCTGTACCATTTTTGAAGCCGACTGGTGAAGACAGGCCAGAAGACATTTCACGGTGAGTTTGGCTCTCGGTAGTACGTGCACCGATCGCTGACCATGAAATTAAATCCTGATAGTACTGTGGAGAGTTTGGATCCAGTGCTTCTGTTGCACATGGCAGGCCAAGTTCATTCAGCTCCAGTAACAGTTTACGACCGATACGCAGACCTTTCTCAATATTGAAAGAGTCATTCATATCAG
Source organism: Acinetobacter sp. YH12137 (assembly GCF_013418535.1). Classification (NCBI taxonomy): domain Bacteria; kingdom Pseudomonadati; phylum Pseudomonadota; class Gammaproteobacteria; order Moraxellales; family Moraxellaceae; genus Acinetobacter; species Acinetobacter sp. YH12137. Next base: position 15,788 of record NZ_VPBW01000038.1, read on the forward strand.
GGTCATTGATCAGACCTTTCCAGCCTACAGTTGTACGCGGTTTTTCAAAATAAACACGCATTACGATATACAGGCTATCTTTTACTTTTTCGCTTAAAGCTTTTAAACGTTCAGCATATTCATGCGCAGCCGCTGGATCATGAATTGAACATGGACCAATCACTACAAAAATACGCTTATCCTTGCCATCCAGGATATTACGAATCGTTTCACGACCATGCAGTACGGTTTGATAAGCAGTTTCAGTCAAAGGTAACTCTGCTTTCAACTGAGCAGGTGTTACCAAAGGAATCATGCTTTGGATATTCACGTCATCAATATCTGATGCTGAAATAGGTTTTGACTGTAGTGTATTCATTGCCGTCACTGGTTTGATCATACAAAAGGTTGTTTAATAGCCTGAATATAACATGAATGATGCGTCACTTTGTTATAAAAAAGATGAATACTTCTTTGAAAAAAAAGTGATGAATCCATGATTTAGTTTAAACAGCAGCTGTTTTTTCTACTGCTGTTACCAATTCAGGTTGGGCGGGTTGCACCGGTTTTGACTTGACTGGATTCACAATGAAATTCACGCCAAGACAGAACAGGGTAATCCCAAGAATTTTACGGATAATTTTCTCTGGCATACGTGAACTGATCAGTGTTCCAATCACAATCGCTGGAATAGAACCGCAAAGTAACCAGCCTAATAAAGTAAAGTCTACATTACCTGCACTCATATGGCCCAGACCTGCGACTAAAGTTAAAAGTACAGCATGTACTACATCCGAACCGATAATACGGATCATGGGTAGATTCGGGAACATCAGGATCAAGGCCATAATACCGAAAGCACCGGCACCGACAGATGACAGGGTCACAAACACGCCCAGTACAATACCCATGATCACGATCAAGACACGTTTATTGCCAGATTTAAAGTCAACTTTGTCTAGATCCTGAGTCATATCAGGCAGTTCTTGTTTGCGGTATTTATTAAAGAACTTTTCAATAGAATTGCGGAATACAATAGATGCACCAGTAAGGGTCAGCATAAAGCCCAATACCATGGTCAGCGTTGCTTTATAATGTGTCGATTGACTGAGATAATTCTCTAGTACCCAGTGGGTCACAAATGAGGCAGGGATACTGCCGATCGCCAGCCAGATCACAATAGGCCAGACAATATTCATTTTCTTAGCATGAACCAGTGAACCACAGAATTTAGAAATTGCGGCATAAAGAAGGTCTGTACCAATCGCGATATGCGGTTCAACCCGAAGCAGTGTAATCAGGATTGGGGTCATCAACGAACCGCCACCGACACCGGTAATCCCAACACAGAAACCAACCAATACACCTGCTAAAATAAATTCAATCGGACCAAACATGCATATATGCCAAAATCAAAAAACGAGCATATCTTATGACTTTTAAATATAAGTCGTTGTCTTGATTATTGATTTGCTTATTCTAAAAAGAGATAAAGACTATAAAATTTAAAGTAATTCATCCTGATTTATATTTTAATTTGAATCATCTAGCATACCTTTCTATTGCTAAGTATGAAAATTGATAAAGCTTCTGCAAAATGCCTTTTTATTTATTTGTTTAAAGATCAGCCGCTTTAAATTTATTTTAATTTTTAAGCTGGGCTAAGGCGCGCGCATTGTCCAGATTCCAGTAGTTTAATTATTTGAGGTAGCCAAGATTTGTGAGTTCAACACTTAGGCATGCTCAAATCATGCTTTATGATAGAATCTGAACGGAATTAATTTGTCTCATTTGAGGGAATACACTTGCAAAATCGGAAGCTTAAAATCGGAATCGTGGTGGGAGAGGTATCGGGAGATACGCTTGGTGCGAAGCTCATCCGTAGTTTTCGAGAGCAGGGTATTGATGCAGAATTTGAAGGGATTGGCGGGCCGCAAATGCTGGCTGAAGGCTTCAAGAGCTACTATCCAATGGATATTCTCTCGGTCATGGGCATTGTTGAAGTCCTGAAAGATATTAAAAAACTGTTTGCGGTTCGTGATGGTCTGGTCGAGACCTGGACGAAAGATCCAGTCGATGTGTTTATCGGTATTGATGCGCCTGATTTTAATTTGCGTCTTTCCAAAACCCTGAAGCAAAAACAGTTACCGATTAAGACCGTGCAATATGTCAGTCCTTCGGTCTGGGCATGGCGTCAAGGCCGGGTACATGGTATCAAGGCCAGTATTGACCTGGTGCTGTGTCTCTTTCCATTTGAAAAAGCATTTTTCAAGAAATGGGATGTTCCGGCTGCCTTTGTCGGTCATCCATTGGCAAGCCAGTTACCCCTCAACAATGATCTGGCTGAAGCACAGGCAGAACTGGGTTTAGATCCTGCACAAAAATATATTGCACTGCTGCCAGGGAGCCGCCGTGGGGAAATTGAACGTTTAGGACCATTGGTACTGGATGCAGCCAAAATTCTGCATCAGAAATACCCGGATTATACGTTTCTGATTCCCGCCATTGATGAGATGCGCAAACAGCAGATTGAAAACTTGCTGGCACAATATCCGGACAGTTTAAAAGCGCATATCCGCCTGATGGAAAATACCAGTAGCGAGTCAAAAATTGGCCGCCAAGTCATGAATGCTTCCAATATTATTGCCTTAGCTTCAGGCACTGCGACACTGGAAGCCATGTTATTGCATCGTCCAATGGTGACCTTTTATAAATTGCACTGGCTGACCTATCAGATTGCCAAATTGCTGGTCAAAATTCCTTATTTCTCATTGCCAAATATCATTGCTGGTAAAAAAGTCATTCAAGAATTAATCCAGTCAGAAGCAACGCCTGAAAACCTGGCTGCTGAAATTGAAAAATTGATGGATATTGAAGCAGCTCAAATTCAGGTGATGCAGCATCTCACCATGCACAAGCAGCTGCTTTCCGGCAACAGTGAAGATCCTGTCAAAGCGGTACTAGCCTTAGTCCAATAAAGGCGTCTTGCTTTTTTGACAGGCAATACGGTATCGGGTCGGGGTTTGTTCAAACTGTTTTTTAAAGCTTTGACTAAACGCCGTTTCCGAAGAATAGCCCACCAGATAGGCGATCTGCTGAATGCTAAATCCGCTATTTCTGAGATATTGTGCTGCCAGGCGAAGTCGATGCTGTTGCAGATAAGCCAATGGTGGCTCACCAACAATCTGGGTAAACAGCTGGGCAAATTTGGAACGCGACATATGGCATTGTTCAGCCAGGCTTTCTACGGTCCAAGGCTGTTCTGGTTTGCCATGAATTGCTGCCAAGGCATTAGATAGTTCAGGATGCGAAAGAGCATTCAGCCAGCTCGAAGCATTTTCCAGATTCAAAATATAATCTCGCACGCATTCAATCAGTAAAATACTGACCAGATGATCCAGAATCTTGTCCCGTCCCGGACGAAGTTGCTGGGTTTCCAGCGCCAGAAATTGCAAACCAACCTGTAACCACTCTGGTGCTGTATCTCCCAGAATATGCTGAATGTGCAGAAATTTAGGTAAAGCACTCAGTAGCGGTTTCGCCATCTGGATATCCAGATTGGAACGAATCGCCAGGATAAAACTGCGTTCTGCTGAATGGGTGATATTGAGATCCACACATTGCTGTGCATGAGTCTGAAAATAAGAATTGATCGAATGATGTTCAGAAAAATCCGCATTACCGGGACTAGAAATCCGATGGGCAGAACCAGCAGGCAATAACACCAGATCGCCTTGTTGCAGCTCAAGCAGATCGCCATCTTTGAATATTAATTGCGCTTGACCCTGTAATAATACATAAGCCAGCATGGAAGGTTCATACTGATAATCAAACCCGCCTGGATGAAACACATTGAGGTAGAGATATTCGGATTTTTCCAGATGAATATCATCAAAAATTTTACTTAAAGCATCCATGCTTGACTCTATTCTTTTGTTTTAATTCATTTAATTAAATTTAAATAGCCCAGTCTTGTGATTTAAGGCCAAGACTTGGCCTATTGCGCCAAAGACGCTGACATAGTTTTTCTGGACGTTTAATACTGTTCGCTAATGCTGAAATATTCAACTATATGTGCAGAGTAACATAAAAAGGAGGGTCGCAATGAATGCCCCTGCACAAATTAGCAAAGCTCAGTTCACGCAGGATGCGTCAGCACTGAAAGGTTTACAACTGGATAAAAAACGTTTTGGCTGGCTGCTGAGTCCCGGTTTGCCTGTGATCGGTATGGGAGTTCTGGCTGGCTATCATTTTGGCCCCAAAGCCACTAAAAAAGTCTTTGCGATGGGTGGGCCTTTATTATTACATGTGATTATCCCAACATTAGATGCTTTAATTGGTGATGATGCCAATAATCCAAATGATGAGCAGATTCAGGCATTGGTCAAAGATCCTTATTATGACCGGATCGTGAAGGTGTTTATTCCTTTGCAAATGGCTGCCAATGCTTTTGCAGGCTATGTCGTATCCCGTCCTAATGTTTCTCTGGTCGATCAGGTTCTACTTGGCGTTTCTATGGGGGCGATTAATGGAATCGGCGTGAATACTGCACATGAGCTGAGCCATCGCCCTCAGAAAAAAGATCACTACTGGTCACATGCCAGCCTGATGCCACTGGCCTATAATCATTTCCGGATTGAGCATCCTTATGGACATCATAAACGGGTGGCGACGCCAGAAGACCCGGCATCTTCGAAAATGGGAGAATCCTTTTACCGTTTCTGGCCACGTACTGTATTGGGTGGCTTGAAATCAGCAATTCAGATAGAAAAAAGACGTTTGGAACGTAAAGGCTTAAAATTTTTTAGTCTGGAAAATGAGTTATTTCATGGCTGGGCGATGAGCGCAGGTTACCATGCCTTAATGCTGAAAACGTATGGCAAGAAAATCATTCCTTATACGCTGACCCAAGCCTTTTACGGCATCAGCCTGTTTGAGATCGTGAATTATATCGAACACTATGGATTGAAACGCGGGCAAAAAGCAGATGGTACCTATGAGCGAACCTTGCCCGAACATAGCTGGAACAATAACAACATTGTGACCAACCTGTTCCTGTACCAGTTACAACGCCATTCGGATCATCATGCCTATCCAAGCCGACCATTTCAGGCATTGCGACATTTTGATGAAGCACCAGAATTACCAAGTGGTTATGCCACCATGCTGATACCGGCACTGATTCCACCATTGTGGTACAAGATGATGGATCAACGTGTGTATCAACATTATCAAGGCGATCTGGCTAAAGCGAATATTCTGCCTTCGAAACGTGCCAAGCTGCTTAAGAAATTTGGTCTAAAAGACACTGCGGCTTGATGATGTAAACAAATAAAAATGCGCCATTCGAGGCGCATTTTTTATTGATTTTTATTTAGAACCAGTCACTTTGCATCTTCAAACAGGTGTCATCGAAGTTCATCAGTAACTTAGCCTGATGTTCAATTTCAGGCAGTTCCCAATGAATAAAATATTGAGCTGCCTGAATTTTACCCGCCAGAAAGGCTTGATCTTCCTGTTGAGAAGATGTGCCAAATTTAAGTTGAGCCTGATTGGCCATTTCCAGCCACAGCCACGCAATAATAGTTTTGCCCATCATATCCAGATATAGGCCAGAATTGGCCAAAGTTTCACTAACTTTGCCTTGATGCAGAGCCTGACCTAAAACCTGTGTGGTTTTTTGCACAGTGACAAGATGCTGTTTATAGACATCTGCCAGTTCTGTTAACTTGCTATCCTGAATCTCAGACAAGGTTTTCTGGATGCGTTGCATGAGCAGGGTCAGGCCTTTGCCATTGTGCTGCCAGAGTTTACGACCTAGTAGATCCAGAGACTGAATCCCATAAGTGCCTTCATGAATCGGATTAAGACGGTTATCCCGATAGCATTGCTCAACCGGATATTCACGCGTATAGCCCGCACCACCCAAGACCTGGATCGCCAGATCATTGGCTTTAGGACCATAGGCAGAAGGGAAGGACTTGACCACTGGTGTAATGAGATCCAGCAAAATGGCACTCTCTTCATCTTGTGCAGCCTGATGTTCATCAATTAAACGAGCTGCAAATAAGCACAGCGCTAAAGCACCTTCAACATAAGATTTTTGTGCCAATAACATGCGTTTGACATCAGTATGCTCAATGATATTCACGGGCTTGGCATCAGGTGTCTTTTCGTGAACCAGACGACCTTGAGGACGGTTCTTGGCATAGTCCAGAGACTCCAGATAACCACGATAACCGATCATGGCTGCACCGAGGCCAACACCAACGCGCGCTTCATTCATCATCTTGAACATGTATTTTAAACCATGTCCCGCTTCACCAATTAAATAGCCTAAGCAATTGTCATTTTCTCCAAAGCTTAGCACTGTTGATGTGGTGCCACGATAACCCATTTTATGTAAAAGGCCAGCTAATTGTACATCATTGGATTCACCTATAGTTCCATCTGTATTGGTTTTGAATTTCGGCACGATGAATAGGGAAATACCTTTTACCCCTTGCGGAGCATCTTGGATACGAGCCAGAACCAGATGCACAATATTTTCAGTAATGTCCTGATCACCACCAGAAATAAACATTTTCTGGCCTTTAATTTTGTAGCTTCCATCTGACTGAGGAATCGCTTTAGTGGTCAGATCTCCCAAAGAGGAACCTACATTTGGCTCGGTCATCGCCATAGTCCCGGCATAGCGGCCACTAAGCATATGCGGTAAGAACATTTGTTTTTGTTTTGATGAGGCAAAGGCTTGAATCAGATTTGCTGCAGCGGCTGTCAGAAAAGAGTAGGCAACAGTCGAAGGATTTGCCGACATGAAATAGGCATTACAGGCCATATTCACCAAAGTCGGCAATTGCATGCCGCCGTCTGCGTAATCATGCTGGGCGCAGAGTAGACCAGCATCAGCAAATTGTTGCCATGCTATTTTCACTTCATCAATGGTCTTCACCTGTTTGCCATCAAAGCTCGGTTCTTGGTGATCAGCCTTGGCATTATGCGGCGCAAAATAATCGGTCGCGATGCCTTTTGCCGTTTCTAGGATGCTATCAAAAGTATTTTTGTCATGGTCCTGATAGCGTTCCAGTTCAGTTAAAGCTTCAAGTTTGAAGACATCATAAAGCAGAAAATTGAGGTTTTTATCATTAATCAGCTGAGTCACGGTACGGTCCTGAATATGTAATCCTTGAGATAGCATCAAGACTAGCAGTTGCATTTATCAAGGAGGATTGTCAATAATGACATGAAACGGGTGAAAAACGACAAATAGAACAATATGCAACAGGTAGTGATTTTAGGCTTTGATGGTGCTTTGGCTTCAGCAATTACAGGTGTCGTCGACTTATTCGCCATGGCTGGCGTCAGCTGGAATCGGATTCAGCAGCAAAATGTGCAACGCCTGTTTAAAGTCAGGATCGCCAGTCCAGATGGACAACCAATTCGTTGTATTAACGGCCTGGAATTACCAGCTCATTGTTCATATCAAGAAATTCAAACAGCAAATATTCTGGTAGTGCCGACCATCGCCGCACCTATACAAGAGGTACTGGATGAAAATCCAGACCTGATTCAGTTTTTAACTTCTGCTCATGCACAATCCACCTTAATCGCTGGAAACTGCACCGGGAATTTCTTTCTGGCAGAAGCTGGTATTTTAGATGGTCGTGTGGCGACAACGCATTGGGGCTTTCAGGACATGTTTCGTGCACGTTATTCTCAGGTCAAACTCAATGCCGATCTGATGATTAGCCGGGATCAGAATATTTACTGTGCAGGTGGAGGCTTGGCCTGGTTTGACCTAGGCTTGCATCTGATCGAACGTTTCTATGGTTTTGAAGTTGCCATGCAATCTGCCAAATCCTTTGTGATTGATTATCGACGCGATAGCCAATTGTCTTATTTCTTAATGAAGATTGGTCAACCACATCATGATGAACTGGTGCAAAAGGTTCAGGACTGGTTAGAGCAGCATTTTCATGAAGAGTTTACTTTAAATGCGCTGGCAGAACGTTTTAATGTCACCACTCGTACTTTAATCCGGCATTTTAAGCAGGCGCTAAATATTGCACCGAATCAGTATCTGCAAGCCATTCGTATTGAAGCGGCACGCAAACGGCTTGAGGAAACCGATCAGGCCATAGATCTGATTATGCAAAATGTCGGCTATCAGGATCCAAGTTCATTTCGGCGTTTATTTTATAAGAAAACAGGGTTAACACCTTTAGAATATCGCCGTCGTTTTAGTCGACGTTTCTAGATTTTGACAAAAAGAGAGATTCGAAAAGCTCTCTTGGCATACATATTAGCTAAAGACGTCTTTACGTAAATAATGCGTATAAATGGTTGAAGCGATGCTTTGCAGGAAGCCGGTGAACATAATCCAGTAAATAAAAACTTCACGTTCTAACCATTTTAGTCCGAAGCCTTCAAATCCGATGATGATCAAAAAGGCTGAACTAATCCCCAAAAATAAAATGTTATAGGATAATGACTTCTGCTTTAATAAAATCATTGTTCCTCTTTCGTCTTTGGCTTCCTGTGAGCATTCAAAGCGTATTTTATATATTTCACAGCAAATCACAGCCACCACAATACTTAAGATACTAGCCATCAATACCCAATATAGTGTCATGTTACTTCCTCGGCATAACTAAACAGTTCCTCAATCGTCGTTTCAAGTGCATTTGCTAACTTGAATGCCAGAATCAAGGAAGGGTTGTACTTCTCTTTTTCTAATGCGGCAATCGTTTGGCGGCTGACTGCCACTGCATCAGCAAGCTGTTGTTGTGTCCAACGTTTTTTAGCACGGAACACGATGATGTCATTCTTTAACATGTCTTTACTCCAACATCATTCAAAATGTAATATATATTTAACATTATGTAAACTATATATTTTATAATGATAAAAATAAGTGTCATTTAAAAGATTGAGATACGCAGATTCAAATCCCAAGTGCAACACATTTGTAGTTAGTTGAAAAAGTTAGGTGTATTCATAGAATCATTAGACTTTTTCAACTCGCAATTGGAAAGCACACAATGAAGAAATACACCCAACTTTCTCAAGATGAAAGATACGAAATTTATGCTACTTTGA
>NZ_VPBW01000039.1:0-24466 GCF_013418535.1 Acinetobacter sp. YH12137
TTGAATTTCCTTGTCAGACATAGTGATCAACATCTCTAATTTATATCCAGTCCATGATGGTAAAAACCATCATAAACTAGACATTTTTATTGGTGAGAATATAGACACTTTAAATGGTTTCTAACAGTTCTAATTTCGTATAACCACCATTATGTTAAATAGAATCAAAAAACCTCCAATAAAATCGTTATAATATTATTATTTATTGAGTAGATAAGAGAATTAAATTAGTGAAATACTCAAATGAAAAAATAGTAAAAGCTCTCTTACTTTCTCCTTTACCACTACTTTTTTTCACAGCAGTCCTGTTTATCGTAATGAATCAGGAATACAGCCTATACTCGATTTTAGTGGTTCTTGTAGGGCACGGTCTTGTCTACTTGGCTTATTGTATTTTGACTGTACCTTTCAGCTTCATATTCTCAATTCTTTTAAATCGTTATAACAGTCTTAATTTATTAACTATCTGTATTGCCTCTATAATTATTGCTACTCCATTTTTTATTCTTTTTGGATGGAGTCACACAGGAGAAATTTCGAAAGAGTGGTGGAAGATGTATACAGATACATGGACTATCTTTATGGCTCTATTTCCTGGCTTATGTTATTGGCTATTTCTGATTAACCTAAAAGATAAGAAATCAAAGAATATTGAATAAACCATTGCATAGAGATTCTTAAATTTCCCTAAAATTAACATAATACACCTTATACGAAATCATTTTGATTTCCTTTTTAAATCATAACTTTATTGTATATAGACAAGCCCTCTCATTAGCGATTGGGCTTTTTAGTTGATATTTCACGTTCCACGCTTCATTTTGGAACATCGTTGGATGATTTTATTAAATTGAGCTGATCAATTTCTATTTTGGATTAGCTTTGCTTAGCCAAAAACTTTTCAATCGCCTGCTGTGCAATCTCCGCATCCTGGAAAGACTTCACTCCAGAAACACCCATCGCACCAACTAACTGACCCTGATACAGAATCGGCTCACCACCTTCTAACATCCCAGAAAAAGTATCCATCGTCAGAAAGCCCATTTGACCGCCTTTGATAATATCTTCAAACAGTTTGGATGGGCGGCGACTAATGGCAGAACAACGTGCTTTTTCCAGACACAGGTTTGCTGTCATCGGTGAAGCACCATCCATACGCTTCATTGCCAGCAAATTGCCAGTTTCATCAACTACAGCAATACTAACATTAAAGCCATTTTCTAGCGCATATTCATAGGCCTGATTTAACAAAAACTCAGCGTCGCTTAAGGTCAGATAATGTTTGGTTTTCATTCAACTATCCAATTTCTAATTTATCAATTTCAAATCTTTGCGGTCTAATTAAAAGAATAAAATAAGCCCGAAGGAATTCGGGCTTATGTTCCCTCTCCTTTTAGGAGAGGGTTAGGGAGAGGTTGTATTACCCTTTCATTTCAGCAAAAGTTTCTTTAGCCGCTTGAATCGTAAATTCAATATCTTCATCACTATGCGCAGCTGAAATAAATCCTGCTTCAAATGCAGATGGAGCCAGGTTCACACCACGACTTAACATGCCATGGAAGAATTTCTTGAAAGCTTCTACGTCACATTTCAGCATTGAATCAAAGCTGGTGATGTCTTCTTGATCAGTGAAGTACAGGCCAAACATGCCGCCCACTTGCTGGGTCTTGAATGGAATACCGGCTTCATCCGCAGCTGCTTGTAAACCTGCAAGAAGTTTTTCAAGTTGAGCAGTCAGTTTTTCATAAAAACCTGGCTCACGCAGATGTTTAAACATCTCGATCCCGGCACGCATTGCTAGCGGGTTACCGGACAAAGTACCTGCCTGATACACGTTACCTAGTGGCGCGATGCATTCCATCACTTCACGCTTACCGCCAAAAGCACCGACTGGCAACCCCGCACCAATAATTTTACCCAAAGTCGTTAAATCAGGAGTCACGCCATAATGTGCCTGAGCACCACCAAGACCCACACGAAAGCCTGTCATCACTTCATCAATAATGAAGACTGAACCATGTTCGTCACAGACATCACGTATCGCTTGCAGGAAACCATCAATCGGTTTCACCAGATTCATGTTCCCTGCCACTGGCTCTACGATCACACCCGCGATTTCTGAACCGAACTTGGCAAAGCATTCTTTTAAAGTCGCAATGTCGTTATAAGGAAGGGTTAATGTATGTTTGGCAAAATCAGCAGGTACGCCCGCAGAAGTCGCTTCCCCTTCGCCTTTAGTTAACAGGCCAGAACCTGCTTTTACCAGCAGCGAGTCAGAGTGCCCATGATAACAACCTTCAAATTTTACGATTTTGTCACGTCCGGTATAACCACGCGCCAAGCGGATCGCAGTCATGGTCGCTTCAGTACCAGAATTCGTCATACGTACCAATTCAATGGATGGCATGATGTCGCAAATGATATCTGCCAAAGTGGTTTCATGCACGGTTGGTGCACCAAAGCTTAAACCATCAACAGCTGCATCTTGCACCGCTTTAATGATTGATGGATGCGCATGACCCAGAATCATTGGGCCCCATGAACCCACATAGTCCACATAGCGCTTGCCATCGACATCGTACAGATAAGCACCTTGTGCTTTCTCGATAAAGATAGGCGTACCACCCACGCCATTGAAAGCACGTACAGGTGAGTTAACACCACCCGGAATATGTTTATTGGCTTGTTTAAATAGTTGTTCTTGCTTTGGAGATAAACTCATGAGAATCACTCAACTCAAAAATACAATAAGAAATAAAAATTAAGCTTGTTCAGCAAATAGTTCCGACCAGTCATACACTCGTTGACCGACAGTAGACATCGAGCGGCCTAAAACATCACTAATGACCGCACAAAGATCAGCGCCGGCTTCAATGACTTCTTTACCGTTTTCAACTGTCAAACCACCAATGGCACAGATTGGTACATTCAATTTTTCTTTAGCCAGTTTCAAGGTTTCTAAACCAATATTGCCCGCTTCTGGCTTGGTGTCAGTCGCAAAGATCGCACCAAATGCCACATAGTTTGCACCATCCGCAATGGCTTGTTCTGCAAGCTCAAGTGAGTTGTTGCAACTGCGACCAATCAAAACATTTTTAGGCAAACGTTCAACAGCTTTCTGGATTGAACCATCATCCTGACCCAAATGCACGCCTACGCCATATTTTACTGCAGTTTCCAAATCGTCATTAATCACAAATGGAACTTTGTACTGTTCACACATTTGTTTCATATATTCGATTTCGTAAGCCTGATCTTCTTTCGCTACTTTTTTACGACGATACTGAAGTACCGCAACTTCATAAGTCGCCATTGCACCTTCAAGTTTTGCTAGGAGAAGTTCAATAGGATCATCATTGGTAATTAAATATAAACCGCGCATGACTGCCGCCATTCAAAATACATACGCTATTATAGGCATAAATGGGCGAGTTTCCCCATCCTAAACACTGAATAATACCCGATTCAGGGATTAGATTATTATTTGTACTTTTTATACAGGTGATTGATCAATATCCCTATTTTCAGTGATAGGCGACTGCGAGAATTTACGTTTTAATGGTTTTATAACAATAATGATAAAGTGTTAATGCTTACGCCCTCCGACAAACGCTTTTAGGATTTTGCAGATAACTTAGTGGAGAAGTTGCAAAATTCTGAAAGCGATTTTTTTATGTCCGGATTTTACGATTCCTGTGTATAAAATTGCTTGAATACCATTAATCACAAAACTTAAAGAAAACTTCAAAATACCCAATTTCAGGGATAGGTCTACATGCATTAAAGGATTTAAATAAGTTCGAACACAACACATAAATAGAAAAGCAAAAGCTGTGTTTTATCTACCAGATCCTTTCTAGCTTTGGGTAAACCGTTTATGGGGAGACGTGTCAAAGCTAGAAAGGATCGACCCATCTAAGCAGAACTGACCATCTTATCTCTCAAACTTGGTTCATTCATCTCGTGAATATTTTCTAAATCATTCAGATAAATTAAAAATACGTCAATGCAGATCTTTCTATTTTTTTAAATATAAAAAAAGCCCGGAGAAGGTCGCTCCAGGCTTGGAAAACTGATTTATTCAGTGAATTATACTCTTTGATAAAATACTGAATAAGCAATAAAACAATTAATAGAATAATAACTCTACACTTGCAAGTGTTTTTATCGTTTTTATTGCAATACTTAAGCATAAATCCGATAAAACGTCATAAGCCCTAACTTGGAATTTTGTCGTGCTTACGATCGACCAGGCTCAGGTTACCACGTAATACATCGGCAAACATACGCCAGTCTGAAATAAAACTGTATAGCGGCTGTTTAAAGCTGGCCGGTTTATTCTTTTCAAAAATGAAATGACCAATCCAGGCACAGGCATAACCTGAGAGTAGTCCATAGGCCAGATATTTAGCTTTACGCTGATGAAGGGCTTTGCTAAAAAAATATAAACCGATACTGCTGCCTGCGACATGCAAACGGCGGCTCATAATATGGCGATGCTCGGTTAGATAAAACCGGTAAAACTCATGATAGTCATGAATCGGCATTTGTGGAGAAGTCAGTTCTGCAATCTCATTGCTCGGCTGCACTTGTGCATTCATTATCATCATCCTGATCTTTTTTCTTCACCTTAGCGCATAATTTAGGCAATTAAAAGTACCTTTATTTTCATGTAATTCTGTACCTGAATTTGGCTTAGATATTGAATTGTCATGCTTTCAGTAGAAACCGGCGAATGAGATCAGCATTTTAATTTTTCCATTTCCATTTTTTTCAATCGGTCAAGTCTTACATCAGATTGGTTTTTCGTTACAATCAGCCGCTCAAAAGTCTAAAAAATATTTCCGTTTCATATCGGAATTTCATGCAAGCGAATAAAAATTCAATTTATTTTTTAATATTTTTCAATAAATTGAATAGACAGGATGATTATCATGGTTGAAGTTGAACTCAAGTTCCAGATTCCCGCGGCACGCCGTACTGCCCTGCTTAAGGCACTTGATCCCAAGAAATCTCAACAGATCCTGCTTCAAGCCAAATACTATGATACTGCAGACCGTCAACTGGCCCAGCATGGAATTGCCCTACGCCAACGATTAGAAGGCAGTCGTTGGGTTCAGACGTTAAAAGCGGCAGGCAAAAGCCACATTGAACGTTTCGAGCATAATCATGATCTGGGTGAATTAGAATATTCTCCTGAGCTGGACCTGAGTATTTACAAGCAGTCTGCTGAAGCGCAAACCTTGCTTAATCGTGCTTTAGGTGATCAGTTTGACCAGCTGCAATTGCAGTTTGAAACCGATATTGCCCGTACCTTGCGCGTGATTGAATATGAAAACACATCAATCGAAGTCAGCCTGGATATCGGCTGTATTCGCACGCCTCATGCTGAACAGGAAGTGCATGAAGTTGAATTCGAGTTAAAGCATGGCTCAATTCAGGATTTGCTGGCCTTTAGTTTTGAATGGGTCAAAAAATATCAGCTGTGGCTGGATGTACGCAGTAAGGCAGAAATTGGGAATTTGTTAGCGACTCATCAGAATGTAAGTCCCGCTACTTTTGCCAAAGAATTCCAGATCAGCAAAAAAGACAGTGCGGGTAAAAACCTGTGTCATCTAGTGGCCCAGCAAATGCAGCACCTGTTACCCAATATTGCGGCAATCTCCGCGCAAGTGGCAGAGCAGGAACATATTGATCAGGCACAACAGGCCTTGGATCATCTCTATCTGACCCTACTTTTGTTTAAAGATTGGCATCCCCAAGTTTCAGACAAATGGGCGCATCAACTTGCCGCATTTAAACATCAGTTTGAACATCTGCAACATTTACAGCACATGCAAAACACTCTGGCTGGCTTCCTGCAAAATCCTATGACCGCAGAGAACCTGACTAAAGATATTCTCTATGCCAAAGAGAAGCTGGGCAATCTGGTGAAATCCACCCAAAATGTGCATCACTATCTGGAATTGCTGATCTTCAGCTTAAGTACAAATGAAGCTAAGCCGCTGGAATTGAAATCTGCAGCGCAAACTACCTTGCAGCAACAATACAAAGTCTTGCAGGAACAGATGAACCAGACTGATATTACCAATTTTGAGAGTCTGGATCAGCTAGCAATTCGCATTCAGGAATTAAAATTCAGCTTCCCAATTTTGACCACGATTTATGATGTCAAAAACCTACAAAAATACAGCAAGGCTTTAAATGATGCACAGCAGGCAGCAAATGAATATCAGACATTGGCCTCCTCTGCCCTGTATATCCAGCAGACTGAGCTGGAAGCCAGTGACTGGTTTGTGTTGGGTTGGCTGACTGCCAAGCAGGAAGTCTATGCACAGCGCTTACTGGAAGCGACAGAACAGTTTCTGGTCAGCCGCAAATTTCTTAAATAAGTATTTAACTGACTTTCAAAGCACGCTACGGCGTGCTTTTTTGTTGCACAAGCACATCACAATACTTTTGTTGTTTGGTCTATATTGATTGTTATGAGCCTCATCGAGAAGGAATGGCCCGATGGCAGAAATCGAACTCAAATTCCAGATTCCGCAAAGTATACGTCACCAATTCGAACAAGATTTTCAGCAGTACGGGCCGACTCGACATCATTTATGTGCCAAATACTTTGATACTTCCGATCAGCAGTTACAGCAGCACAAAATTGCACTCCGGCAGCGTCTGGAAGATCAGCAATGGTTTCAGACCTTAAAAGCACCGAGCCAGCATCAGTTTGAACGCTTTGAGCTGGAAGAAAGACTGGATGCCGCACCGGACAACTGTGATTTAAAAGCTTATGCCAAGCATAAACAGGCTCGGAAGATTCTAAAACAGGCACTTCACACCCTAGATACGTCTCTGACTCTACAATTTGAAACTGATGTAGAGCGGGATCTCTGGATTGAAAATTACCGAGGAAGTCAGATTGAAATTGCACTGGATAGAGGTGAGATTCGTTCTAATGGCCAGACCTTGGATATTTATGAAGTTGAATTTGAGCTCAAAAGTGGTAAACTTGATGACTTAATTGATTTTGTTAAACCCTGGATTCAACGTTATCAGTTATGGCTGGATGTACGCAGCAAATCTGAACGTGGTTATGCTCTGCTGAATAATAAAACTGATCTTCCGGTCCAGCATCAGACAACCTTAGAGCTCGCAGCTAAAGACGATATTCATCATATCTTGCAAAAAATTATCACCAACTGTCTGACGCACCTGTTTCCCAATGCGACGGCGATTGCGCTAGAAAATTACAATAGTGACCATGTGCACCAGGCCCGCGTCGCTATCCGGCGTTTACGCAGTGCCTTAAAAATCTTCCAGCCCTATCATCAGGATTTGCCAGAGGAATGGCAGGATCAGTTACGCAATATCTTCCAGCAATTAGGCTCTACTCGGGATCGCGATGCTTTAGCTGAAAGTCTGCTTCCTCAGCTAGAAGCTGCGGGTTCACCAGTATTGCAGTTGCCTCCAGCCCAACAGGATCAGGCAGATATTAGCCAATTATTCAGAAAGCCAGCTACGATGGAGCTGATACTGGAGCTACTACAATTTAGTCAGGATCAGAGTGCAAACCAGCAAAAGTCCTCGCATAAAATCCTGTGTAAAGGACTCAGCAAACTGCATCAGAAAGTCTGTGCAGATGCAGAGAATTATCAGGAACTGGATATTGAATCACGCCACCGAACCCGCAAGCGGGTTAAACGCTTGCGTTATAATGTGGAATTTCTGCAAAGCCTGTTTCCGGAAAAGGAAATCAAAAGATATCTGAAAGCGTTAAAGCCCTTACAGGAGACTTTAGGTCATTATAATGACCTGTTTGTCGCAGAAAGCCTGTATAGGCCTTATGCCAAAAAACATTCCAAGGCATGGTTTGTCATCGGCTGGCTCACCGCAGAACAGCAGCATCTGTCGGAACAGGCTGCCGAGCAGTTACAAAAATTTTCTCACACCCAGCCATTCTGGTAAGAGATAAATAGACAAAATTGCTCTAGCGATATTTTCCATATACTTTCCAGGTATTGTTATCAGCTAATGGATCGCTATAACTATCGCTGCGCTGCTTACGCGGCTTATCACGGGCATCAACCAGTTCAAAATGTGGTTCGACACTGAGGACGATGCCATTCACATAGAACCGAGTCCGGGTGTATTCACTTTGACCATGCTGGAATACATAAGTACGCAGATCTACAAATTCACGATGTGCCACCAAAGCTGCCGTTTCATCACTGTCTAGCCAGCGTTGCATGGCCTGAATCTGTTCCGGTTCAAATTGCCCACATTTTTCAATCAGGCTGGCAATACCACGAAAAGTTTTGGATTCTTTGGCGCGGGTTTTATTAATCCGGATGCGGTCCACATGAAAATAAAATAAGGGCAGATTCAAATGACTTGGCAAATGAATCGCATCCAGGACTTCATCTTCCATAAAAGGCTGAAACAGATCCTGCGCCCTTTCAATCAGACCCAGCCATTGCTTGTAATATTCTTCGACCTGCGACTTGGTGCCATAATAAATTGGCAATCCTTCCACATTGGCCAGATTTGCCGGTGGCCAGATATTCTGGCGCAATAAGGCAATATCACTTTTCAGGCTCTGTACAGCAATTGCATCTTGCATGAGATTCACATTTTTATTGCTTAGGCTATTTTTAGATTAAGGCAAAGGTTTAGTTTCTGCAAGGCTTTGCCTATAATTAGTGATTAAGATTTTATTATCAGGAAAAATTCATGGTTCAAAAGATTGAAGCAACCGATGTAACCGAAGAAGAAGCGTTAAATGCTGCATTCTTTGAACGTGCTGATGAATTTATTAAACAGGCCAACGAATTTAGCCGTGTAGAAAAAGGCTCTCAGGAAAACCCGGCAGAAAAACGTGGTCAAGTCAGTGCCGCAATGCTGTTTGGTACTGCCCGCTTTAATACCTGGGTCGCTGCCAACAATTTCAAAGATGGTAACGAGATGCGCGACGCTAAAGATCAGGTCATGTC
Organism: Acinetobacter sp. YH12137; assembly: GCF_013418535.1. Classification (NCBI taxonomy): domain Bacteria; kingdom Pseudomonadati; phylum Pseudomonadota; class Gammaproteobacteria; order Moraxellales; family Moraxellaceae; genus Acinetobacter; species Acinetobacter sp. YH12137. The sequence goes on from NZ_VPBW01000039.1 coordinate 8,991, forward strand.
TTATATCTTGCAGCAATTTCAGATGATGCTGGAAGATAACTATGATGAATACTGTGAGCAGTTTGAAAACTATTTACGTTTCCGTCGTAATGAAGAGTTTCATGCCAACAAGCATCAACACGACCACGATCATTAATAAAAGCCCTACGGGGCTTTTTTTAAATCTTTGATTTTTAATTTGACTTTAATGCTGCATTTATCCTATAAAAAATGAATAAAAATTAAACGACGATCAAAAATATCATGCAGCAACTGCCCTTTCCGATTATAGATCCGCATATTCATCAATGGGACCCTTATACCACACCGCATGCCGCAGCCTCAGCCGTAAAATTATTTGGCAAACATCCCAAACTGCTGAACAAAATGGTGCGACTGATCAAGCCCAAAGCGGTGATCGATACCATTGGTCTGACCGAACATCTGACCGCGCCTTACCTACCTGAAAATTATAAACGTGACATCGGTCATTATCAGGTGGAACAGATTGTTCATATAGAAGCAAGCTGGCATGAGCATAAAGGTACTGGCGTGGTTAATGAAACCAGGTTTATTGCCGGGCTGCCTTTTGCTGAACAGAATATTCAGCTAGGCGGCATTGTGGCTACAGCTGATCTTCGTCAAAAAAACTTTAAACAGCTGCTGCAATTACATCAGGAAGTTTCGCCTAAATTACGTGGTATTCGTAAAATGGCATCGTTCCATGCCGATAAAGGCATTCATGCCTGGACCGATGAACCGCATTTATACTGCAATAAGAAATTTCTGAAAGGATTTGAGGAATTAGCCAAAGCCAATTTAAGTTTTGATGCCTGGGTTTATTCTACCCAAATTTCTGATGTGGCCCATCTGGCCAAAACATTTCCTGAAACGCCGATTGTGCTGGATCACTTGGGCACACCTGCCGGCATCTTTGGGAAAGTCGGTAAAGCAACAGGACAAACAGCACAGCAGCGAGACTATATTTTTCAGACTTGGAAAGAAGACTTGGCTGAACTGGCAAAATGTCCGAATGTGTATAGCAAAATCTCCGGTCTGTTTATGCCTGTACTCGGTCACCGTTTTCATTTAGATCGAAAACTGGCAAAAAAAGATGAACTGATTCAGCTCGCGGCTCCATTGATCCAGCATGCCCTACAATGTTTCGCTAAAGATCGCATCATGTTTGCTTCGAATTTCCCGATGGATCGTGTCAGCACAGATCTGGTCACCATCATTGATGCCTTTAGCGATATTGTGCAGAACTATGACGAACATGCTGTAAAGCCGGTTTTTTATGAGAATGCCAAACGCTTTTATCGCCTATAGATACGTGGAAACGTCATCCGTAACTGGTTGAGGCAGGACTACATCATAAGAGGATTGTTTCTACAATAAATTTATTTCGTGAAGGTGGTGGACGAGTTTTGCGGATGACAAATGGTTTTGGCTACTTTTGCCGAAGCAAAAGTAGCCATATAGACATCTAAACATTTATTTAAAATGAAAAGAGACCGTCATAGACTTATAAAAAATTACAGAGTTTATTTCACTTCTTTCCCATACTGATCCGCCATGACTTCGACCAATTGATCCGGTTTAACATATTTTTTGATAACGGCATCGACATCTGCCTTGGTCAGCTTGGCAATCGCCTGATCACGTTTCTCCCGATAGATCAGATTACGATCTTTTTCCAGTTGTGGAATCAGCATGCTGTGAATACGGCGATCATCTTCTAGTGCAGTGACGCGCTGTTTCAAAATCGTGGCTTTCGCCGCTTCAACTTCCTGCTCAGTTACCCCTTTGGCCAGAAGCTCATTCAATACCTTATGCACAGCTTGTGACACCTGTGCTGATCGGCCAGGCGTATAATTTGCCTGAATGCCTAATGCGCCTGAATCAATCCATTCATCATACTGAGCATTGGCACTGAAGCCATAAACCAGCGCATTTTTCTCACGCAGTTCCTGTGCTAAACGTGAAGACAACTGAGAATCACCCAGAATATGTCGGAAGACCAGCATGGCTGGTAAATCTACATGTTCTGCACCGACAGGGAATGTCATGACAGCCCGATAATGACCGAACTCACGCTGTTCAGACAACGCATGGATTTTCTGTGCCGGATAAACTGTATATTGACCACTTAAGCGCTCATAAGGCTGCTTCGCTTTCCAGCTCGCAAAGTTATTTTTGAGGGCTTTGCTCACGGACTTCGGATTAAATTCCCCTGTCACTGCGATCTGGGCATGATGCGTATTAAAGAACTGCTGATACAGCGCTACGACCTGTTCACGAGTAGCAGCCTGAATCTGTTTTTTCGCCAGTTCAGGTTCAAAATGATAACGAAGGTCACCCGGCTGATAAATCTCGGTCGCGCGGGACATGGTCAGGCCTGCCACCATATTGGGCTCAGTATAAGGACGGTCTAACGCAGATAGGCTTTGTCCTTTAATCAGGTCAAACTGACTCTGCTCAAAGGCCGGTTTATTGAGCACATCCAGTACATACTGGAAAAACTCTTCAAACTTCTCTTTTTTGGCACTGATCTGAATGCTCATGCCATTTTCAGAGGAACTGGCCGTGGCTGAACCACCAGACTCAATAATTTTATCGGCAATCTGTTGCAAGCTCTGGGTTTCAGAAGAACGCAGTAGTAAGTAAGCAGTCAGATCCAGAATCTCGCCTTTATTGAACAAACTTTGTGCCGTGCCAAAATTAAGTGCAATAGTGGCATAAACTTTGTCATCCTGAGTCTGGGTCGGGAATAAAGCGTATTTAATACCATTCTTCAGTTTGCCCCGTTGAATCTGCTTGTCCTTAGCCTGTAAATATTGCTTGGACTGCGCCACATACTGCTTTACTTCTGCCTGATAGACACTGACATCTTTCAGCGGTTCTGCTGCTTCAGCCTGCTGGTCCAGAGTTTGAGCCGGCACTTCAGTCTGGGGCAACTCCTGTGCTTTTTTCTGATCTTCTGGTGTCGGCAAGATATTGCCAGAAATACGATATTCTGGCTTAAAGAATGCCTTATACACCTGATTGATCTGATTGACATCCAGCTTTTCTATGGCTTGCAGATCTTTGAAATACTGGCTCCAGTCACCTGAATAAGCCACTACATATTCACTTAAACGCGAACCTAAAGCGGTTGCGCTATTTTTAACATTGTCCGCCTGGTTTCGGGTTAGACTTTTAGCCCGGTTTAATTCGGTTTCATTAAATGGCTGGCTCTGCTCTACCCCCTGAATTAAGCCCTGCTCAACTTGTTTGACTTGATGATTTGGCGCATAGATGGCACCCATAAACACCAGATTAAAATCTTTATCGAGCCAGGTCATGGACTGCACTGTAGTGGTCTTACCAGTCTCGACCAGACTTTGATACAGGTGTCCGCTAGGTTGCAAGGTATATAAGATTGGAGACATGGCCAGCGTGGTTTTAATACTTTCTTCTGACTGGTTCAGATAAATATTAAATTTGGCCAGATCACTACCTTTTTGTACGGTAAATTCACGTTGTTTGATCTGTTCAGGTTTTAGCGCAGGCACTTTTACCGCTTCAGGCACTTTGCGGGACTGAATCGGACTGAAATGGGTATCAATCTGCTTCAGCACTTCTGCCTTATTAAATTTGCCTGAAATAATCATCAAAGCATTATTCGGTGCATACCAATGACGATAAAACTGGTTCAGCTCCTGCATCTTGATCGATTGCAGTTCGTTCAAGTCACCAATCGGTAATCGCCCCAGATACTGATTGCCATAAGCTGATTTAAATACCTGATCCATCAGTACGGAAAATGGCTGATCCAGACGGATTTCACGCTCACGTTTCACGATATCAATTTCAGTCGGCACATACTTTTCTTGCAGGACCAGCTTGTCCATGCGTTCTGCTTCAAGGAAAATCACTTCATTGACCGCAGTCTGCTCAGGACGAATCACATTGGTATATTTGGTTGAGTAATAGTCAGTACTAGCATTGGTCATTAAGGTATATTGATCCAGACGGCGCTGAAACTCATCTCCCTTCACATTTTCCGTGCCTTTAAACGCCAGATGTTCAAGCAGATGCGCCAGGCCCCCTTTGCCCTGAGGATCATTCAGTGAACCGGTCAGATAAACCGTATTCATAAACACTTTATTTTCTTTATCATTGGGCGCAAGAATAATTCTTAAGCCATTTTCCAGTCGATATTCTTCGATATTCTGTTCTGTTTTCACCAATACTGGCTGTGCAAAACTGGCCGCAGTCCAGCCAGATAATAAAATCGCCATGCTTAAACGTTTAAAGCGTATTTGCATTGTTCATCCAAATTTTTAAGTGTGAATTTTTATTTACAGTCACTCTGATCTTAGAGAAAAGTCTCTATTATGAATAGTCTATTTTATGAGATGCCAAATAAAATACCGCGCAATTTCACGGTATTTTATTGAGTATGTTAATTAAATATAAAGTTCGGCCAGCATAAACAGTTTGGCATAACCTGAAATCTCAATGCGGTCTTGCTCTTTTAATGCACAATACAATACACCGCCACGCTGAGAAGCCTGATAAGCCACCAGTTCAGTTTTATTTAATTTCTCCGCCCAGATCGGTGCAATCCCGGTATGAATTGAACCCGTTACCGGATCTTCATTAATCCCGTTACTCGGTGCAAAATAACGTGATATGCAATCATATTGCGTATCACCAGCGGTAATCGCGACATCCAGTAATGGACCCGCTGCTGTAATCGCGGTTCTTTTTCCATTCAGCTGCTTCAGCAATTCAATATTTGGCTGCTCTTCTAATACATCCTGCACTGATTCATATTCAATAATATAACCTTGTGTATTCAGATAAACATTTTTAAAAGGCTTCGTCAGCGCCTGTCTTAAGGCTTCTGGATAATCTGTGATGAGTTCAGGCTGACGGATCGGGAAATTCATCCGGATTTTGCCATCTTCATCCTGGCATACTGTAAAAATGCCCAGATCTTTGACATGAAAATAAATGGTTTTTGCAGAGCTAAAATCCTTGAATAATACAAAGCTGCTGGCCAATGTGGCATGTCCACAGAAATCCACTTCCTTGGTCGGCGTAAACCAGCGAATTTCATAATTTTCTGCATCCAGCACTTTGACAAAAGCGGTCTCAGACAGATTATTTTCCAGGGCAATATTCTGCATCAGGTGATCATCCAGCCAAGCATCCTGCACGATGACTGCAGCAGGATTTCCCTTAAATAGAGACGTCGTAAAAGCATCCACCTGGTACATTTTCATTTTCTTTACTTCTGTATGTAGGTGTTTAGTTTAAAAGCTTTTTTCCAGAAGAGGAATTTTATATGCTGTGGATCAGATGATTTATTTTTCTCCCTTTTCACTCATTAAGGTTCTTTATGAACAATTCACATATTCAAACTGTACCTTTAGAAAAAGCCTATCGCCTGATTACACATGGCCCCACTGTGTTAGTGTCTGCCAATGATGGGCAAGACACTGATGTCATGGCCGCTGCCTGGGCATGTGCACTCGAATTCAGTCCAGCAAAAGTCACCGTAGTACTGGATAAAAGCACCAAGACCCGAAAAATAATAGAAAATTCTGGCTACTTTGCCCTGCAGATTCCCACCCTCAAACAGCTGGAAATGGTCTATAGTCTGGGAACATTGAGTCTGTACAATGCCCCAGACAAACTGGAGCAGTCCGGTGTGCAGTTATTCAAATTCGCAGATCAAGAGATCCCAGTTGTAGAAGGTTGTGCCGCCTGGATTTTATGTGAGCTGATTCCCGAGCCACATAACCAGCAAGCCCATGACCTGTTTATTGGTAAGGTCATTGCCGCTTATGCCGATGATCGGGTGTTCCGTAATGGGCACTGGTACTATCATGAAGTCAGCGAAGAATGGAAAAGTATTCATCATGTCGCCGGTGGCCACTTCTATACCATTGGCGAAGCTGTCACAGTCAAAGATGCAGAATAAATGACTGATCTTTTTAAACAAATCATATAAAAAATTCTTGTAAACAGGCAGCTTTGACCACAGTCAGACTGCCTGAATTTATGCTACTTTATCCATAATATCTGTTTGGTCTGATGTCTTATGATGCCGTTTAAAATCCACTGTATTGATGTCAAAAACTCATTACAAAATTATATCTGGTTACTTGAACATACACCGACGCATCAGGTCGTGGTCATTGATCCCACTGAAGCTGCGTTAGTTCAGAATTACTGCGCCGAACATGGGCTTGAGCTGAGTCAGATCTGGCTCACCCACTGGCATAAAGACCATATCGGGGGCGTTCCGGATTTAATTCAAAAGCAATCATTACCGGTATATGGCCCAAAAGCTGAGCTGGAAAAAATTCCGTTTATTAACCATCCACTTGAACATGACGACCAGTTCAGTTTTCATGGTGTTGAGGTACAGATTATTGCCGTACCGGGACATACCCTAGGCCATATCGTGTATTTCCTGGATGCTATTGATGTGCTGTTCTGTGGCGATACCCTGTTTGCCATGGGCTGTGGGCGGGTATTTGAAGGCACTTATCAGCAGATGTACCACTCTCTGACTCGTCTGGCTGCCTTACCGCCACGTACCCAGGTTTATTGCACGCATGAATATACACTGTCGAATGCACAGTTTGCCAAACATGTTGAACCGGATAATCCAGCAATTCTGGAGCGTTTCGAACAGGTTGAGCGTATGCGCATGCTAGGACAATGCACCTTACCCAGTACGATTGCAGCAGAACTGGAAACCAATCCTTTTTTACGCGCAGACAGTGTCGAAGAGTTTCAACGTTTACGCGTGATAAAAGACTCGTTTTAAACTTATAGCTGCTTAGAGTAGCTAATGCTTCTGAGCATAGTCATCCAGTTCTTGCTGGGTGACCACTCGTACCGCATTCATTTCATCAATCCTGACCAGCAATAATCCACCCAAAGCAGGTTGATAACGGCGCGCACTGCCAAATGGTGTATACGCCACCTTGGACTGTACCGAAAAATCCAGCCAGTCTTCATGACCCAGCATCACAGCTACAGGCTCCTGCCCTTGCTGCTGCATAAGTTCAATTTGCTGTTTGACGTACTGTTCAATATTTAATTCAGTCATCATCAATCTTATTTAAATTATATCCATGACAGTATAAAGCGTTGAGCTTAAAACCATGACCTGAATACTCTGAGACTTTGATGGATTGTATATTTTTAAGCCTTACTCAAACTCTAAAACTTTAAACCACGCTAATTCCTAATTTAAAATGAATAAAAAATAAACAATTACTGATTTAAATATTTGAATATTAATAACTATTCAAAAAATTATTTAGGCTTAAAATTAAAATATTTAGTTACAACATCTTGAAAATAATAAAAAACATAGACTTAGATTAAAAACCCTATATTTCGTCTATATTATCTTGTTCATTAAATCCGCAAATTCAATTAAATTAATTTAAATAAGGGTATTTGCCCTTTAAAACGAAAATTCTCACCCTTATCTATGATTTAACTGATGAAGGAGTTATCTCGTGAAAAAAGTGGTTAAAGCAAAAAACGTTCTCGCATTTAGACTTTGGTTAGAAAAATTGGGGTATTCGGTTCGCACCCTGGCAGACAATCGTGGTTTTAGTTTCAGTTTTAAAAAAGAATATGGTCTGGTGACCTGCGATCTTTCAGGTAATGCATTGGCCATGCAGCTGGGTGAGGAGTTTGAAGATCATCTGAAAGCTTAAATTTAATTAATCAATGCACTCATGATTTACCCTTTTATTTGAGTAAAATTCTCTTATTCCTATAATCAGCCCATTTCGATGGGCTTTTTTTCGTTTATAAAATTTCAGGCAAAAAAAAACAAGGCATCAACCTTGTCTCTTTTGATGGTGGGGACGGAGAGACTCGAACTCTCACACCTCGCGGCGCTGGAACCTAAATCCAGTGCGTCTACCAATTTCGCCACGTCCCCATCAGGGTACCAACTTAGTGTTGGACTTTTTCAAACTTTGGCAGAGGATCAAGGATTCGAACCTTGACGAACGGTTTTGGAGACCGTCATGCTACCATTACACCAATCCTCTACTCGGCCATTTTACTCAATCTCTTGAGTAAATTGGTGGGGACGGAGAGACTCGAACTCTCACACCTCGCGGCGCTGGAACCTAAATCCAGTGCGTCTACCAATTTCGCCACGTCCCCGATGGCTGTGTATATTATAGAGATAGCAGGTCATTGACAAGTGATTTTACAAGCAATCACTGCCTATTCCGCTATAAATTAAACAGTTAATACAATTTTTTTATTTTTTATAAGATTTAACAAGAAAACTCAGCCTTATGAGGTTTCTTTGCTACTGCTTTGAACTTAATCTCTAAGCTTGTCTAGCTCAGTCTCAGCAGATCAGACCTCTAGAACCTCACTTATCTTGATCGAGCATGTTGTTTAAACAATAAATGAATCCAATACAAAAAATAAAAAGCCAAGCCAATAAAAATGTCGCACTAAATTTCAGGCAAAAAAAAACAAGGCATTAACCTTGTTTCTTCATATATGGTGGGGATAGAGAGACTCGAACTCTCACGCCCAGAAGGCGCTGCGACCTGAACACAGTGCGTCTACCAATTCCGCCATATCCCCGTGGCTGTGTATATTATAGCGATCGCATCTGCTTGACAAGCGATTCTATGATCAACTCGGTGTTTTTATATCAAAAATTAATCAGTTAATTCTTTGATGATTAAATACTGGCTTATTTCTGATGAAACTGCTTAATTTCATTTCTCCAATTTAAAAAATCAAGTTATTTGAAAGAGTGCTGAATATTAATTTTAATGATGTTTGGATTAGCCAATTGATTGGGCATTTTAAAAGACTTCTCTCTTCTCCCCTTCACTGATACTTAGTTTGAGTATTTAAAATCTACCCATCGAAAGTAAGCGAATAATAAGAATGGAATTAAAAGATGGCTCAACCTTAAATTCCAGGCAAAAAAAAACAAGGCATCAACCTTGTCTCTTTTGATGGTGGGGACGGAGAGACTCGAACTCTCACACCTCGCGGCGCTGGAACCTAAATCCAGTGCGTCTACCAATTTCGCCACGTCCCCATCAGGGTACCAACTTAGTGTTGGACTTTTTTTCAAACTTTGGCAGAGGATCAAGGATTCGAACCTTGACGAACGGTTTTGGAGACCGTCATGCTACCATTACACCAATCCTCTACTCGGCCATTTTACTCAATCTCTTGAGTAAATTGGTGGGGACGGAGAGACTCGAACTCTCACACCTCGCGGCGCTGGAACCTAAATCCAGTGCGTCTACCAATTTCGCCACGTCCCCGATGGCTGTGTATACTATAGGGATCAATTTCACCTGACAAGCTCTTTTTAAGAAAAAACCACTCGTTTGATTAAATAAAAAACAATATACAATTTATTGTATTTTTCTCATGCAATTTCAGTAAGTAAGGCCTGTTTTACGGCCTTGAAATCAGACAATCTATCTCGTGAATGCTTTCGAAGCATGTTTTGTATCGGGCTTTGCAAAGCTTGGAATTGTGTAGGTAGCTCAGGTTTAAAACGCTGACAGTGCAATAAGGCCCAATCCTGATAATCTGTCGCTTCTAGGCGCTGCCCTGTAAGCCATTCATAAAAAATGATACCCAGCGCATAAACTTCACTCTGTAGCGACTTGGCTTGCCCTTGAAATAGTTCAGGTGCCATATAACGTGGTGTAGCGTTCATTGCTTGGTTTAAAGAATTGATTGGCTGAACTTGCTCAAAATCGATCAAACAGACCCATTTCTGATAAATAACAAAATGCTCTCGTTTGAGATCAGCATACAGATACCCGAGTTCTTGTAAGCTTATCAACGGTTCTAATGCTCGTAGCATATGCTGACGAATTTCTTGAATCGAGAACAGCTTAGGACATATATCAAAATGTGCTGGCGCATTAGGTAAGATCAAAGCCTGATTGAAAAATTCATTCCTAATCTGAAATGGCTTTCGAATAATTTGATGCGGAAGCATGAAAGTCCGCCCTTCTTGCTCACCATAAGCTTCATAAAAGTCCAGCTCATGACTTAAGCCAGTTTGGGCATACCGAGAAATAGCCGTTGAATCAAGATTCTGGGTTTTTAACCAAAGTGCTGACGCGGTCTCCGGATTAACTTCTAGATAATAAAGACGGCGACCAAAACCCAGACTTCGGGCTTTGGTCTTAAGCTGGAAATCAAGCTGATGCAGTTTGGCAGGGTTAAGTAACAATATATTCTTGCTTGGTATCTGGTGCATGCTGGTAATTTAGCAGTTCCAGACAATGCTGAATAGTTTTACCTACCCGCTCCTGAGTTTCGATCAGGGAGATTTTTGGCCAGGTCGCCCGCTCACCTTCACGTTGCAGCACCTTGAACAAATGCGGACGAGGATTTTGCAGCATATAGCTGTAATGACGCAGGCTATATTTACCGACGATATTCACATCACCATAATAACGTTGATCCACTACGCCATAACCATGATCCAGCAAACGGCGGATTGGCGGCAAACTGCCCGCATGCTCACGGGCAAAATCCATAATCCCTTTGGTAAATACCACACTCTGACGGCGTACAATGCGTTTCGGCCAGCTTAAAGTTCCTTTACGGAAGCGTGAAATATCATCCTGCATAAAAGGCACAATGTGCGGATTGGCCTGACTGGCAATGGTGTAATTGATATTGTACAGCCGCGCCATTTTCTCCTGCGGGAAATCACTACGGACACTGCCATCTACCCAGCGTGTTGCGCCCATATAAGGCGTATATTGCCCATCATGACGTTTACTGGTGAGACGTACCGGCGGGAACAGAATCGGCACGGCACAAGATGCCAGCACCGCACTCCAGACCAGTACATCTGGAGAGGTATAGGCATTCATGATCCGGGCATCCTGCGCGGCATCATAAGGCGCAACCGCAATATTGATATGCAGACCCGAAGTTTTTAATGCTTCTTCAAAGGTCATATCGCCCAAGTTTTCGATCAGGAATTTTTTCAGGTATTTGACATCCGCCAGACCACCATTACCCTTCATTAATTCACTCATGGTACGGAAATGAAAAGCTTCATGGAAAAAGTTATGGCCTTTTAAAATATCTACATACTGCGCAGGTTTGGAAACGCCCAACATTGCGGTCATAATTGCACCAGCACTGGAACCCGACATCACTCGAGGTAACAAATCCTGTTCCATTAGCGCCTTACATACACCGGTATGAAATAAACCGAGTGTGGCACCGCCCGAGAACATTAAGGCTGGCTGACCATAAGCACGTTGGCAGTGCTCAAAATATTCAATTTTCTCTTCAAGAGTCAGACAGGTACATTGTGCAGAAGCAATATAAGCCAGGCCCAGACTGACTTCTTCTACATAATCCTCAATAATTTTTTTAGTACCGACATAAGTGACGGTAAACAATAAAGGATGGGCGATATTGGCAATATCGTAACTCAGTCCTTCACGCAGGATATACATCAGGTCACGAGTACGTTTCTGCTGACGGTAACGTCTTAATTTCCCCAGTCGATGCGCAATCACCTCGGCATCAAAATACGGTGAACTATTATCCAGCTTCCATTCTTGTGCCCCAGATTCTTCATCGATCTTTAAGGCAATATATTTCCATTCTTCGTAAGTTTCAGCCTGTTGCAATTGCTGCTTCAGCTTTTTGATACGATAGGCCTGATGTGGATTGATATCCTGAGTAAAATCTTTAAACAGCATCTGCCCTCTTCCCTATATTGTAATTTTCAGACATCCTGCAGCCATGAACAAAAAACAGGCATCTATTTTCTTTGTACTACAATAACGAAAATTCACCACTTTAAGCAAATTATCACACTTTCCAGACTTTGACTGTGAATTTTACAGTGATAGTATTCTAGCCATAATTGTAAAAGTACTGCTCAAATCATGGCGAAAATTGATTTACCTGACAATATCTTAAATGCTCTTTCCACTGTTCTTCTCCAGCTCCAGCAAAGTCTGCCTGAATTAAAACAAAGTCCTGATTTTTCTGCTTATGCCTATAAATGGCAGGCTGGAGAACTCAAACCCATTCACCAGCTCAAACAGATTGAACTGGCAGATTTAAAAGGTATTGAGCGACAAAAAGAAAAAGTCATTCAGAATACTTTGCAGTTTCTAAAAGGATTACCCGCCAATGATGTCTTACTGACTGGCTCTCGCGGTACAGGCAAATCTTCGATTGTGCGTGCCTTGTTGACTGAATATGCAGATCAGGGCTTACGTCTGATCGAAATTGAACGCGATGATTTGTCAGATCTTCCACAAATTCAGCAACTGATCGCCGGTCGTCCGGAAAAGTTTATTGTCTATTGTGATGACTTGGCCTTCAATGCGGAAGATGAAAACTATCGCAGTCTGAAAAGTGTGCTAGATGGTTCATTACAGTCCGGTTCAAGTAATTTTGTGATCTATGCGACCAGTAACCGTCGTCATCTATTGCCGGAATTTATGCATGAAAATACCCCGGTAACCAAAGTGGATGTACCCCAATATACCGAGTTGCATCCACAAGAAGCCATTGAAGAAAAAATTTCCCTGTCGGATCGTTTTGGTTTATGGCTGTCGTTTTACCCAATGGATCAAAACCTGTATCTGGAAATTGTCGAGCATTATCTGAAAAAGGCAGATATGCAAATGACAGCTGAAGCCCGTGCTGAAGCATTACGCTGGTGCCAGGCACGAGGACAACGCTCAGGTCGTGCAGCCTATCAGTTCTCTAAACACTGGATTGGTTCGCAGCAGTTGAATTCTCTGTAAATTCTTCCCCAAATAAAAAAGCTCCTTGATGGAGCTTTTTTTATAAGGTTAGTTCTTATTTTTTATTGTCAATAATCGTTGACCACAGCAGGTCATCCAGCTCACTGCCATTGAAATAGACAGTCGCTTTTAAGGATTCAGGCTGATTCTGTTTGACCTCAATCACCTGATCATAACTGTCAGTAATTTCAAGCACACCCTCTTTCGGCAGATGCTTATAATTATTTAACACCGTTTCGTCCATCTTGAATGGTGTAGTCGTATTAAAATCAAAACTATAACGATAATCCGCCAGATTGGGTTGACCAATAATGCTGCCGCTGCTGGTTAAGGTACGGATACCATTACTGCCACTACCATAGTCATCTACAAGGCTATAGTTATAATTACGTACCAGTAAGTATTCCTTGCTCAGCTCATCATACTCAGCGCCAGATTTACCCGCATTCTTGTCTTCCGCTACACGCTGAAATTCCAGACGGTCAATTTTATAGCTTTCCAATGCACCTAGATTGTTTTTGCTTTTGGTATGAACAATCGTACCTGAAATCAGATAGTCATCTTTTAGATTAAAATTAACATTGGAACCATAACGTACATTGCTAAAGGTCAAGGTCGTAGTATCACCATTGACTGTCTGGGTAATGGTTGAATCTTTGCGATAGGTTTTATCCAGAACAATACAGTTATTTTTATCTGTTTTTAATTTAAAGGTTTTCACCGCACCATTGGTATTCACCTCCGAACAGATCAGATTTGGATACTTGATGCTATTCACACCCAGATTATAAATCTTGATAATACGGCCCGTGCGTCCATAAGGATAATCTGCAAACACCTCACCAATCATATGACCTAACGCAACGTTATAGTCCGTATCATTGCTGGTGCTATTGTTAATTTTATCGCGGATTTTCTCGATGATATCGCGATCCTCAAAAGGAATAAATTCTTCTGAAAGTTCAGGAGAAATACTCTCCTCTGGAACATTTGGTGGTGTAGTCACTGTAGGATTGTCTGAGCTACCTCCACCACCACCACATGCGGTAAGCAAGCTTGAAACCAAAACCAGCCCAAAGAATGACATCTGCTTTTTCATAAAATTTTATTCCCTAGAATTTCTTTGCATTTTTATTCAATGAGAATGAAAGATGGGCGTATTAAAATCACACAATACAAACCCAATAACTGTCGATGATATTTTTTCTGGACAGTATTTCTTACACTCTGATCGTGCTTTATCTTTTAAATGGTTGGGCTTAAAGAAGAATTTAGGTTGCTTCTAGACAATTAAACTTTGAATAAAACCTAAAAAAATAAGAATAAAAGGAAATTAATTACTTCTATTTATTGTGGGAAAAACTTGGCAGCTCATGGCTGAATATTCTCAGACACCTCCTTAAAAATATTAAAAATCAAAAACATTTAAACAGACTTTTTCCAGCGCTTGTACTCAAACATATTTTTGTCTGCTTGCCACTGAGCCTCAACTAAGCCAGTCGTTGGATGACGCATCGCCATACCAAATGCAGCTTCAATTTTTGCTTCTGCAAAGGCTTCAATTAAGCGATCGAGCAAACGCTCAGCTCCCGCTTTATCATTTTCTATGCTCAGGATTACGAATTCATCACCACCAATACGCGCCACAATATCATTGCTACGTACATTTTCCTGAAGGATTTGTGCAGTATGTTGAATTAATTGATCGCCTTCCTTGTGTCCCAGACTATCATTCACTTTTTTCAGGTCATTCAAGTCTATAAATAAGATCGCAGCAGGATGACCGTACTGTTTGCAACGTTCTTCTTCTGCCTGTAGCAGTTTCTCCCAGGCACGACGGTTATATAACCCAGTCAATTCATCTTTACTGGCTTGTTGCTGTAGCAGTTCTTGCTGACGGATTTGCTCGTTCTGACGCAACTCAGCTTGTAAGATTGAGCTCAAAAGCTTGCTAAATAACTCGACCATCGCCAGATCCTGAATGATGGCATCTGACTTGGCTTCAGGATCAACTGCACATAATGTTCCAAATAGACTGCCATCTTCTTTAAAGAGTGGTTGACCAATATAAGATTTGATGCAGAAATGCTGGTTAATTGGCGCAGTCGCATATAAAGGAATTTCTTCAGAGCGAGGCGCGATTCTTGGTCCTTTGCCTGTGACCATATGACAGCAGAAAGAATTGGCCCATTCAAATACCTGACCTGGCTGGACAGCATAGCCATGATCTTCGCTTTGCAGCACAATCCAGTCATTGTCTTCTACCCGGGTGATCATCCATAAATTAAAGCCAAAATGCTGATGCAGATATTTTAAAACTGCCTGTCCCGCATCCTGAAAACCTTTAAAACTGATATTATCCATCCGAAATAGTCTCTGCATCATTCCGCATATAATAGAGTGGGATTTCTATATTATTAAACTATTTTACGGTATCAATAAGAAAATACTTACTGTGGTAGAGTTAAAATAATTAATTTATTAATATTATTTGTTGAATATTTCTACTCCACAAAAGCAATCTAATAAAAAAAGAGGCTTAAGGCCACTGCTGTCCCATAGTTTGCTTTAAATAAAAAAACCTGAGTCCTAACAGTTAAAATATGAGTGCAAACAAACACTTTAACGACCAGGATTCAGGTTTTGTCACATCAGAATACCGTATTTCATGAG
>NZ_VPBW01000003.1:0-204945 GCF_013418535.1 Acinetobacter sp. YH12137
CGGGGCATGAGGCTAGTAATTTGAATAATCTAAGTAACTTACCGCTGCTTGACCAACGATTAAAACGTTTGAAAATAGAGTTTGAATGACCAAAACAAGAAGGAATATCTCGCCACGGACAACCTGTCCTAATTCTATAGAGAATAGCTTCAATAAAATTGCGTAAATTTGAGTTGTGGTGAATGGATAAATTACGCAGAATAACTTTCAACTTTTGCCAGTGTTGATCTGTCAGCATGGTACGAGGCATAGCGAATAGTAAAATTGGGTTTGGCGATTTGATTTTACTACTTCGCTATTTTTTTAAGCTAAAAGTGTCAACACACCCTAATTAAAATGAGTTATTTAAGTCGATCCAATAATTCTGAGGTACTCATATAGCCACCGAGATAAAGTCCTTCAGAACTGTATACACCCGGGGTACCATTAACACCAATATTAAGACCCATTTGATATTGATCTTTCACAGGATTTTTACAAGTCGTTGGTGTGATAGATCCACCGGCAATGGCTTGATCGAAGGCTGCACGACGATCGGAATTACACCAGATGGCTTCCATGGCAGGCATATGCTGCTCGCCACGTGGCCAGGCAATATAGCGTACTTCGATGCCTTTGCTGTTCATTTCATCCATCTGTTCATGGAATTTGTGACAATACGGACAGCTGACATCGGTAAAGACATAGATCACATGCTTGGTTTTGCCTTTGGCTGGATAAATCAGCAGGTCTTCCGCTTTAAGGTTTGCAAAGATTTTCTTGTTGACGTCAGATTGCAAAGTTTCACTGACATTGTGCAGCTCTTTATCTCCAAGGCGAATGACATCGCCCTGAATCAGATATTTGCCATCATTTGTCACATAGACGGGTGCCATACCTTCCAGGCTGACCCATGACATGTTGGGTACTTCAGTGGTTTTAATACCCGTGATTTTTGCGTTAATTCCCGCTTTTTTGAAATGACCTTCGAGCGTTGAAATCAGGCGTTGCTGTGCATTACGTTCGCTAAGGTTAGAGGCTTCACCCGTCGCCGGTGCACTTGCTGTAAGCGTATCTTGCTTTTTATCTGAATTATTGGAATTGGAACATGCGCTCAGTCCCTGACCGGTAGCAAGCAGACAAGCGATAAAAATTTTGGTGCGGGCAAATGTCATAATAACCCTTTTTTTTCTTGGACTAAAAACAGAGCATTAGCATAGCAAAAAAAGATAGAGCTACGTCAAACTTCTCAGTTTATTCTATTCAAATCAGCTTTTAAGCCCGTGGATGATGGGTTGCATGCAGTTGCTGCATTCTAACTTGTGCCACATGGGTATAGATCTGTGTGGTGGATAAATCACTATGACCTAGCAACATTTGTACTACCCGTAAGTCAGCGCCATGATTAAGTAAATGCGTGGCGAAGGCATGGCGCAAAGTATGTGGAGACAGTTCAGCCTGAATTCCGGCTTGTAGTGCGTAGCGTTTAATGGCATACCAGAAATTCTGCCGGCTCATGATCCCACCATGCTGGGTGAGAAACAGATAATCAGTCGCTGTCTTATAAAGTTGCGGACGTGCTTCCTGTAAATATTTTTCTACCCATTCACAGGCCATCTGTCCCATCGGCACTAGACGTTCTTTATTGCCTTTACCGACAATACGCAAATAGCCCTGTTTTAAATTAATCAGATCCAGACGCAGATTAATCAGTTCCGTCACCCGTAAACCGCACGCATAAAGCACTTCAAACATGGCACGATCACGTAAACCAAGGGCAGTATTAATATCAGGTGCATGAATCAGCGCTTCGACATCAGCTTCAGACAGGTCTTTGGGCAGGGCACGGCCCAGTTTTGGTGTTTTATGGGCAGCGACCGGATTGTCACTCCGCAGTTTTTGTTCCCGCAGGAATTTATAAAAAGAACGTAAGGCGGACAAACATCGTGCAATTGAACGTGGACTTTTTTGCTGTTTGGTTAGTTCAATCAGCACATCGGAAATATCATCATGGTTCCATTCTGGTAAAGGTTTAACCAGACATTCAGCACACTGGATCAGATCAGACAAATAGGCATTTCGGGTATGAGGGCTCACTGTCTGGGCAATCAGATAATCACGAAAACCCTGTAAGTAACTGAAAGCTTCAGGAATCTGAACTGGACTAGGAATGCGAGGTTTTTTATTCAGCATGATGTTTAATGAAGATAATTTTTAAAAGCGAGAAGCCTGATTGCTATTCTCCACTCTAGTTTAATTTTACTGACATGTCGATGTGCTATACAGCCAAGAAGAAATGTAATTAATACTTATTTGTTAATTATTCTCATTTGTTTGTATACTGTACAAAAGTCTTAGGAATTTTCACGGTGCGTTTGTCTGATTTGAAAGCAAAACAAACTGCCATCATTCGAAAAGTTAATCGAACTACTGATGGTAAAGGCGCTTCCCACGATGTTGTGGCCAGTCGCTTGGAAACTTTAGGTTTTGTACCAGGGACTCAGGTACAAGTCATTACCAAAGGTATTTTTGGTGGGGATCCGATTCTTATTCAGGTAGGGTTTACGCGTTTTGCTTTACGAAAATCGGAAGCGGCCAAGATTGAAATTGAACAGGGAGCCGCGGCATGAGTGATACCTTACGTATTGCCCTTGTCGGTAACCCAAACTGCGGTAAAACTTCTTTATTTAACCATTTAACCGGATCTCGTCAAAAAGTCGGCAACTATGCCGGGGTTACGGTTGAACGTAAAGTCGGGAATTTTACGCTTCCTTCAGGCAAACCGGTACGCGTACTGGATCTGCCAGGAACTTATAGTCTGGATGCGACCAGCCCGGACGAAGAAATTACCCGTAATGTGGTTCAGGGTAAAATTGCAGAAGAAGGCCAGCAGGATACTTTCCTGTGCGTTGTAGATGCAACCAACCTAAAACTGCATCTGGGACTGGTACTGGAAATGATTCAGCTGGGTCGTCCAATGCTGGTGGTGCTAAACATGATGGATGAAGCGCGCCGTCGCGGGATGCAGATTAATACCCAGAAACTGTCTGAACGTCTGGGTGTGCCAGTGGTTGAGACCGTTGCCGTGCGTACTTCAGGCATTGAAAACCTGAAAAATGCACTGGATAAAAACAAATTTTCTGCCCCGCAAACTGAACTCAGCGGTTTGAGTGGCGATCACCATCATCAGATTGCCAGCATTCTGAAAGATGTGGTGAATTATGCCGATCAGGAAGATAAACGTACTGATTTCCTGGACAAGATATTCCTGCATCCAGTATTGGGCCTGCTTAGCCTAGCCATCATGATGTTTGTGGTGTTTCAGGCGGTCTTTGCCTGGGCTGCGCCATTTATGGACGGAATTGAAACTTTCTTCGGCTGGCTGGGCGAGTATATGGGTGGACTGATCGCTCATCCTTTATTAAACAGCTTGGTAGTTGACGGGATTATTGCCGGTGCGGGTGGGGTCGTGGTCTTCCTGCCGCAGATTCTGATTCTGTTCTTCTTTATTCTGGTACTAGAAGAGTCCGGCTATTTACCACGTGCCGCCTTCCTGCTGGATAAATTGATGTTTAAAGCGGGTCTTTCGGGCCGAGCCTTTATTCCATTATTGTCCAGCTTTGCCTGTGCCGTACCGGGAATTATGGCTTCAAGAACGATTAGTGACCCACGTGACCGTCTGACCACGATTTTTGTGGCGCCACTGATGACCTGTTCGGCACGTCTGCCAGTATATGCTTTGCTGATTGCAGCCTTCATTCCTGAGCAAACCGTGTGGGGCTTCATGAATCTGCAAGGTTTGGTGTTATTTGGTCTGTATATGGCCGGTATTCTAAGTGCACTGATTGTTTCCTTTATCCTGAAATTTTTCCATAAGGACAAGTCACAGCATATGCTGTTGATGGAGCTGCCAAGTTACCGTTTCCCGGATGTGAAAAACGTCTGGATTGGCCTACTGGATCGCGGCAAAATTTTCTTGAAGCGTGTCGGCGGCATCATCTTTGCATTATCTATTCTGCTATGGTTCCTGTGTACGTTCCCGCAGCCACCAGAAGGTGCAACTTTACCGGATATCGATTATTCCTTTGCCGGGATGCTGGGCCATGTGATGCAACCTATTTTTGCACCATTGGGCTTTAACTGGCAGATCTGTATTGCACTGATTCCGGCGATGGCAGCGCGTGAAGTTGTCGTGGCAGCACTAGGTACGGTTTATGCCTTGTCTGCAGTCGATGAAGATGCCATGTCTGAGGGTCTGGCGGCACTGATTAGTGGCGGCGGTGATTTGGGCTGGTCGATCGCGACCGGCTTGTCTCTACTGGTATGGTTTATTTATGCACCACATTGTCTGGCGACCTTAGCCACTGTGAAGCGTGAAACCGGTTCATGGAAAACGGTCAGCTTTATGACCTTCTACCTGTTTGGTTTGGCATATTTCATGTCATTCCTGACTTATCAAATTGCATCACATTATTTGGGTTAAACTGGCTGAAGGGAAACCTTGGCTCGATCTGACTGATCATGTGAATGGGAGATTGAGATGATTGAAATTCTGATTGTAGCGGTACTGGTTGTCTGGAGTGCGCTCGTGGTATTTAAAAAGGTATTTCCGAATACCTCACGCTCAGTCTTCCAGAAGCTGTCTGATACCTGTGCAGCCAAAGGCTGGCATACGCTGGCGAAATGGTTAAAACCGGCTATGGCCAGTGGCTGTGGTGGTAACTGTGCCTGTCCGGCATCGGAACAAAGCTCAAGTACAAAACCTAAAGCTCAGGCAGTGAAATGGAAGTAAACTTTCATTCTGTTTAAGAATAAAAACTGAGCATGCAAATGAGTAGGGAGCTTAGAAATAAGCTCCCTAATTTTTTATTTTTTAAAAACTTATTAATTTATCTAGGTGAAAAGAATCCACTATTTTTCTATATGATGAATGGAAGCGTTATCTGATTTTCCTTTCAAGTTATGGATAGCATAGTCTTAACTTTTATTCCCATGATGGCTCCAATAAAAATTTATTAATTATTAAACCGATTAAAGATGAAGATTTAACGATATTTTTTTACGCCCTGACACAAAAAATGCCAGAGAAAGTCAAAACAGAAAAAGCATTCAAAACAGCAAAGTGCTACCATTTCGTCAGTTTTAAAATAGACCAGAAAATGGGGCGAAAATGTTAATACAACGTGGTGGATTAAAAGTCGTTGCAGGACTCGGGATTTCAGGTGTTGCAGCGGTCAACTTCTTACATGACCAGGGCTACCGCGTTGCAGTAACGGACTCAAGAGCTACCCCACCAGGACATGACCAGATTCCTGCGGAAGTACAGACTAGTTTTGGCAAGTTTGACCAGAATCTGTTGCTCTCTGCCGAAGAAATTATCATCAGCCCGGGACTCGATCCAAAACTGCCTGAAATCCAGGCAGCACTAGATCAAGGTATTCCTGTGGTAAGTGAAATCCAGATTTTACGTCGTGCGACTGATAAGCCGATTGTGGCGATTACCGGTTCCAATGCCAAAAGTACCGTAACTACTTTAATCGGTCTGATGGCAGCGAATGCGGGTAAAAAAGTGGCGGTTGGGGGGAATCTTGGTCGTCCAGCACTGGATCTGACCAAAGATGATCCTGAACTGTATATTTTGGAGTTGTCGAGCTTCCAGTTAGAAACCACATCAAACTTGCAGGCTGAAGTGGCTGTTGTTCTGAATATGAGTGAAGACCATCTGGATCGTCATGGCGACATGATGGGTTATCACACCGCCAAACACCGTATTTTCCAAGGCGTGAAAAAAGTGGTGTTTAACCGTGATGATTCACTGACCCGTCCACTGGTTCCAGATGCAACACCGATGCAGAGCTTTGGTTTGAATGCACCGGACATCAACCAGTACGGTATTCTCAAAGATAAGGATGGCACGATCTGGCTGGCACGTGGTCGTGAACGTCTGCTCAAAAGTTCTGACATGTACATTCAAGGTACCCATAATGTGGCGAATGCCTTGGCTTGTCTGGCTCTAGGTGAAGCAATTGGCCTGCCAATGGACGTTATGCTGGATACGTTAAAAACCTTCAAAGGTTTGGAACATCGCTGCGAATTTGTTAAAGAAGTCAATGGGGTACGTTATTATAATGACTCCAAAGGAACCAATATTGGTGCAACACTGGCAGCACTTGATGGCTTGGGCATGGCAATCGAAGCTCAAGGTGGTAAAGTTGCCATTATTCTTGGCGGTCAGGGTAAAGGTCAGGACTTTACTGCTTTACGTGACTCATTATCTAAGTATGCAAAAATAGCTGTATTAATTGGTGTGGACCGTCCAATTATTGAAAAAGCCATTGCGGGTACAACTGAGCTGGTGCATGCAGAAAGCCTGCAGGAAGCAGTAGAAATTTGTCAGAAGCGCACTCAGGCACATGATGTCGTGTTATTGTCTCCTGCATGTGCAAGTTTTGACATGTTCTCCGGTTATCCGGAACGTGGTCGCAAGTTTGTGGCCTATGTGAATGAACTCAATTAAGAATAACAAGGATTCGTGATATGGCTGAGTTTGCTCAGACTGCGATCAATAAAATTAATCAATTTTATCAGCAGTGGGTACCTAAGTTACCCGCTGAAGTTAATCCGCGTAATGTGCTGATTTTTTGTGTGCTGGCTTTGCTGTGCATCGGTTCGATCATGGTGGCATCGGCTTCGATGCCTTATGCGGAACGGATGCATGAGAATGCTTTCCATTATGTGACCCGACATGCGATCTCGATTCTGGTTGCGGCGGGTGCAGCCTTTTTAGCCTATAAAGTTCCATTAAAAGTCTGGTTCAATAACACTTTCTTTTTATGGATTATTACCATTGTTTTGCTGGTCGCCGTACTCTTTGTCGGGACTGAAGTAAACGGCTCCAAGCGCTGGATTCGGGTAGCCGGTTTTACCTTGCAGGCTTCCGAAGTCGCTAAGGTCATGATGGCGATTTTTACCGCTGACTATGTAGTCCGTCGTGCTGAAGAGGTTCGTAATAATATCAAAGGCTTGGTACGATTAAGTGCCATCATGGGTGCAACCGTTGGCCTGATTATTCTTGAGCCTGACTTAGGGGCAACAGTGGTAATCACCCTGACCATGCTCGGTGTATTCTTCCTGGCTGGTGCACCCTGGATTCAGTTCGGTGTCGCTTTTATTACTTTATTGGGTGCATTTGCTGCTGCGATTGCTCTGGAACCTTATCGTTTACAACGTTTATTGTCTTTCTCGAATCCTTGGGAAGATCCGCTCGGTACCGGTTATCAGCTTTCTAATGCCTTGATGGCGTTTGGTCGTGGTGAATGGACCGGAGTAGGGCTAGGCCATAGTATCCAGAAAATGTCATATCTGCCGGAAGCGCATACTGACTTTATGTTGGCGATCTTAGGGGAAGAATTTGGTTTCTTGGGTATTTCTACCATTCTGATTCTGTCCTTTACCGTGATGGTCTGCTGTATCCGGATTGGACATCGTGCCTTGCAGCATCAATACTTGCGCGCAGGTTATCTGGCTTATGGGATCAGTATCATTTTCCTGTTACAGATTCTGGTAAACGCCGGGATGAATATGGGTCTATTGCCAACCAAAGGTTTGACCCTGCCATTTATTAGTTATGGTGGTTCATCACTCATTGTCTGTGCAGTGATGATCAGTTTGATTCTGAAAATTGACTCAACTACTCAACAAGTTAATCCAAGTCGGGAAGAATCAAGCTTCTAGATTAGACGGACGCTGTGGATCGGGCTGAGCATGGTTAAGCACTGTGCTCGGCATGACAGTTCCACAGTTCAGGCAACGCACAAAAGTACTTTTTGCCTTAGAAAGTGGAACTAGCGGAATAAAAAATAAAGAAAAATAATTACGCTGCTGTTTGAGTTCATACCCAGAACGGGTTCGGCAGACTGGACAAAGAAACTGACTTTTCTCAATGACCTTGGTTTTCGGTCCTACACCAAAAATAAAAAACATTTTTATGACCCTCACTCGCCTGTGTTATTGCTTTTAGCTTAAGTGAAAACCCGTTTTTATAAATAGTGACCTTGTAGCTCAGTTGTATGCGGGATTCGGGAGATATCCCATTGTGCGACGGCTTGTTCGAGCATACGAGCAGGGCGATCCAGTTCTACGGGCGCCTGACAGAGGGCTTGAAGTGCCTGTTGCAAGAGCAGGGGAACTTGATCAAGATCCAGTGCTTGCGCCAGATTTTGCTTGGACAGTTTCTGGCCCTGATCATTCATTGCCAGTGGTAAATGCATATAGCTTAAACGCGGATAACCCAACAATTGACCCAGATAAATCTGACGTTCCGTGTTGTCCAAAAGGTCTGCACCACGGACTACATGGGTCATGCCTTGCAGATAGTCATCGACCACAACTGCCAACTGATAATTCATGATGCCATCACGGCGTTTTAAGACAAAATCGCCCAAGTCCTTTTTCAGTTGTGAGCAGTGTCGGCCTTGCAGACGGTCTTCAAAACAGATTTCAACATCTTCAACCTTGACCCGAATTGCCTGATGTTCAAAAGGCAAACCTAAGTCACGACAGGTGTCCTGATAAATATGATTGGAACCCAGCATTTTACGGGTACATTGACAGGCATAGACCAGACCCTGCTGGCGCAGTTGCTGGATCACATTTTCGTAAATATCCAGACGATCTTTCTGATAAATGATTTCACCATCTGGCTCGAATTCAAAAGCATCCAAGGCACGCAAAATATGTTCTTCGCTGCCGGGATAAATTCGCGGGATGTCGGTATCTTCAATGCGGACTAGCCAGCGCCCCTGATGGGCTTTGGCATCGCAGTAACTAGCGACTGCGGTAATGAGGGAACCAAAATGCAAAGGGCCGGTTGGCGATGGCGCGAACCGGCCCACGTAATTCTCTTCAGCTTTCCCTTCCTTTGATAAAGGGAGGGTCAGGGAGGGATTACTTAAAGACATGCTTAACCGTTATTTTGCTTCTCTTTGATCTCTGCCAAAGTTTTGCAGTCGATACATAAAGTTGCAGTTGGACGTGCTTCTAGACGGCGCAGACCAATTTCGATACCACAAGTTTCACAGAAACCGTAGTCATCGTTTTTAATCGCTTCGATAGATTGCTCGATTTTGCGGATCAGTTTACGTTCACGGTCACGAGTACGAAGTTCGATGGCAAATTCTTCTTCCTGAGTCGCACGGTCGTTTACATCAGGGAGTGCAGTGTTTTCGTCTTGCATCGTATTTAAAGTACGATCAACTTCTGACATCAGTTCAGCTTTCCATGCCATCAAGATTTGGCGGAAGTGTTCAAGCTGCCCTTCAGACATGTATTCTTCATTTTTTTTAGGTTGATAAGGTTCAATACCAAATAAGCTAGCAGTAGAACCACCCTCAGTCGTTTTCGGCTTAGATTTGCGCACACGTTTTGTAGGTTTTTCCTCTACAACATCAGTTTGTTCGTCTAAGACTTGATTTTGGTTGTCATTCGCCATTTAGGGCATTCCTCATCATATGCGTATGTTAATACGCAAAAAATATGGTGATATGCAATTTTTATCCACCCTGTAGAAAGATTATCCTCCTACGGGGGTCGTCATCATATAGACTTTTTATGCTTTTTGATAGTCTTTGATGTCTGGATTATAGATATCACATTTCCTTTGGTTGCAATAAAGTAATTCAAAAAAAATAAAATGCAAAGTTAATAACCTGAAATTTCGGTATTAATATTTTGCTGGCTTAAGGTCACACGTTCGATATGTGTATCGAACTCCCCATTTTGTTTCAAATGTAATACACGATAGCCAGGTGCCGCCTGGTCTAGCGCGAATTCATCACTCTTGGGTTTGAACTGTACGCTGGTCGATGGCGTCGATAAAAACTGGATACCGTGCCATTCATTGCAGGAATCCTGATGCACATGACCAAACAGAACCAGCTTCACATTCTGGTGCCGGGCCAGTACATCTTTTAGATCTTCGGCATTCTTTAGCCGGTGCTGGTCAATCCAGTGCGACTTCATCGCAAAAGGATGATGATGGCAAGCCACAACCACATGCTGATTACGATATTCAAGCAATAATTGGTCTAGCTGTTCCAGTTGAGCCTGCTCTACCCAACCATCTATCCGATCCTGGACTGCACTATTTAGTAAAATCAGGGTCCAGTTGCCAAAATGAATCGCATGAGCCTGATCTCGATCCTGATAAAAAGGAAAGACCTTGATGTCATCATGATTGCCCGGAATCTGGTAATAGGGCACTTGACAGGACTGGATATATTTTAAATAACGCGTATAGGTTTCTGCGATCGGCACCTGTGCCAGATCACCCGTATGTACGAGTGCATCCATTCCTGGAAAATTATACTGAATATGCTGCATGACTTCATGGAAGCTCTGCTCGGGATTCATATTCGCGAATTCCAGATTGGGCTGATCCATCAAGTGGGTATCAGAAATCTGGATAATGGTCCATTCTTGCGGCGATGCAGGACTGAATTGTTCCGATGTCATGTCTGCCCCCTTAAACCTGATGGGACAGCCTGTTGATGCTGTTGTAGCCATTGTAAGGCCATAATCACAGGTGCATTTCTCAAGCGACCATTATTCAGCAGGGTCGGAATATCGGCATAATCCAGAATGTGCAGCTGGATATTTTCCCCTTCATCCGGCATACCAAAAACACCGCCTTCTTCAGGCAGTTCAGTCTGGGCGACATAAAGATGAAACAGTTCCGAGCAGGCACCGGCAGAAGGGTAGAAACTGAAAAGATGCTGTAAGGAATCAACAGTGCAGCCTGACTCTTCGAAAGCTTCGCGGCGAATACAGGTCTCAGGCGTTTCATCGCCATCCAGTACACCGGCAATGACTTCTAGTTGCCATGGCGTATCCTGATCATCCAGCCCGCCAATACGGAACTGTTCAATCAAGCCGAATTTTTGCTGTTGATCGTTATACAGCAGTACCCCAGCGGCTTCAGGACGATGGATGAGCTCACGCTGCAATGCAGGTGTATAAGATTCCTGATGGAAGACACGATGACGTAACGTGACTTTTTCCACCTGAATAAATCCCCGATATAAAAACTCACGGGCCTCTATCCTAAAATCTTTTTTATTATAAGAGGCTTGTTTAATAATATTCATAACTCAGAAAAGGATGAAATAACTTATTTTTTTCATCCTATCTGAGATTTTTATGAAAACAACTGTTTTTTTTACGGTTTTACACCTTGTGGTACAATTTTTGACCAGAGCTGTGGAAATCGTTTTTCATCTGGTTGAGGCCGGCTTCAATCTCTGCCTGCGTTACAGCCGGGGTTTCATCAGCAGATAACTGGCTGGCATAATCCCGCACATTCTGGGTGATTTTCATTGAACAGAACTTTGGTCCGCACATTGAGCAGAAGTGAGCCGATTTATGTGCCGCTTTGGGCATGGTTTCATCATGCATGCTGCGTGCTGTGTCCGGATCTAGACTCAAGTTAAACTGATCTTCCCAACGGAATTCAAAGCGGGCTTTGGACAGGGCATTGTCACGCGCTTGTGCTCCCGGATGGCCTTTGGCCAGATCAGCAGCATGTGCAGCAATCTTGTAGGTAATGATGCCATCTTTGACATCTTTCTTGTTCGGCAAGCCTAAATGTTCTTTCGGTGTCACGTAGCAAAGCATTGCCGTACCGTACCAGCCAATCATCGCGGCACCAATCGCCGAAGTAATGTGGTCATAACCCGGTGCGATATCTGTGGTTAATGGCCCAAGTGTATAGAAAGGTGCTTCCTTACAGACTTCCAGCTGCAGATCCATATTTTCCTTGATCATATGCATCGGTACATGCCCCGGACCTTCGATCATCACCTGAACATCATGTTCCCAGGCACGATGCGTTAGTTCACCCAAAGTGCGCAGTTCAGCAAATTGTGCTTCGTCATTGGCATCCTGAATACAGCCCGGACGTAAGCCATCCCCGAGGCTGAAAGACACATCATAGGCTTTCATGATTTCGCAGATTTCATCGAAATGGGTATAGAGGAAGTTTTCCTGATGATGGGCCAGACACCACTGTGCCATGATCGAACCACCACGTGACACAATACCAGTCAGACGATTCGCGGTCAGCGGTACATAACGCAATAACACACCGGCATGAATCGTGAAGTAATCCACGCCCTGTTCAGCCTGTTCAATTAAAGTATCTTTAAAAATTTCCCAAGTCAGGTCTTCGGCTACACCGTTAACTTTTTCTAGTGCCTGATAAATTGGTACGGTACCAATTGGCACTGGTGAGTTGCGAATAATCCATTCACGAGTTTCATGGATATTTTGACCAGTCGACAGATCCATAATGGTGTCGGCACCCCAGCGGGTGGCCCAGGTCATTTTTGACACTTCTTCTTCAATACTTGAACCTAGTGCGGAGTTCCCGATATTGGCATTGATTTTCACCAGGAAATTGCGCCCGATGATCATTGGTTCCAGTTCAGGGTGATTGATATTGGCAGGAATAATGGCACGGCCTGCAGCGACTTCCTGACGGACAAATTCAGGGGTGATTTCCTGTAAATTTTTGGCACCAAAATTCTGTCCCGGATGCTGGCGCATATCGGTACCTTCCAGCTGACGCAGGTTTTCCCGAATCGCAATATATTCCATTTCCGGCGTAATAATGCCCTGTTTGGCATAGTGCATCTGGGTCACATTCTGGCCAAGTTTAGCCCGGCGTGGTTTCTGGATATGGGCAAAGCGGATATTGGCAGTACGGATATCGCGCAGACGTTGGCGACCAAACTCAGAACTTAAATCATCTAGCATCTCTGTGTCATTACGCTGTTCAATCCAGCCTTCACGCAGATTTGGCAGGCCTTTATTCAGATCAATTTCAACGTTTGGATCGGTATAAACCCCTGAAGTGTCATAGACCATCAACGGTGCATTATATTCACCGCCCAGACCAGTCGGGGTTTCGCTGAGAGAAATTTCCCGCATCGGCACCTGAATATCAGGACGTGAGCCTTGTAGATAGACTTTACGGGAAGCAGGCAGAATGCGGGTCAGATCACGCGCTTCCTGTTCGTGTGGAGTAAGGGGTGTTTCAGAAGAAAGATTCGTTAACTGGCTCATTGCAATGATCCTTATGAATGACATCAACGAATCAAGCACGACCAAAAACGTGGACAGAATTATCTGAGTAGATAAAATAAGGGTAGTCGTTTTTAGATGGCTTGATTCCTACGCAGGTATTAACCTGATCAGGTTCAACGGTACTCACTATCAAATGGCCGATAAGGCTGATTTAAGTGATCTCAGCGAGTTATTACTCGCGCTCCGTCAAGCGAAGTTAAATCTTAGCTTAGTTGGTATTTAAAAAGTAGCTTTAAATTGGGAGGGGTTGCTGATTTTCGGCTATCTCATCGATTTTTAAGAAAAGATTGTTTTAAAGACAGATCGCATCCTTAAAGCAGTCTTTACCATAGTTCTGTGAGGGTGGGGTGACTTGAGCATAATATAAAATCTGTTCAGTGCTGGAACGGTCACGATATTCCGCAGCTAAGGCACGCTGACGCTGTTCAGGATTCATGTCCAGAAACTCTAAAAATAATTGCGCCTGTGTCGATAACTTGGATTTCTGACCACGCGCTAGACCAATAATAGTTTCCAGATGGCTGGTTTCTACTGAATAACGGTCACGATAATCCTCAGAGATTGGCGATTGCTCGCTGCCTCTGAACAGGAAATAAGTATATTGTTTCAGCAGATATTCGGCATCACGCTGATAACTGCTTTTTGGATAGGTTTGCAGATAATCTTCCCAGAATAGAGCGCGAGCGGCAATATTGGCAGCTTCAAGCTGTAAGCGTTTTTCGACCAAGACCGGTTCCATATTCTGCTCAGCCAGATTTTCAATAAATACCTTTTCGGCAGCTGGTAAATACGGCGCAAAGATACGTACCAGATATTCCGGACTACGACGATATTGTAGCGTGCCATTGCCCTGATCCAGCAGTTCTACATAGGCCTGACCTTTATGCTTCAATAAATACTGGTCGCGTGTGGTCAACTGTTCAAAGTGGCTTTGCTGAATAGTAGGATGCTGAGCCATATCTAAGGCATATTGCTCGAAAGCACGCTGCTGAAATTCGGTACGTTCCACATGCAGGAAGCGTTGATACATTTCGGTAGAACGCTGCATCAGGTGTTTCTGCTCGGCCAGTTCCATGAGCGGCAGACACACTTTAAGGTCCTGATTAATCTGTTCCAGCGCAAAAGTGGTGCGCTGTTCATTAATCTGGGACATGTTTTTTTCAATATTTTCACACATGAGGGTGAAATCGTTCGCGGGAGATTGAACGGTTTTAACCTCGGCCTGTTCCATTTCAACTTGCGGTTCTGAGGATTGCTGGCATCCGCCTACGAACAGCAAGCTGCTGAAAACAAAACAAACTTTGAACATCGAATGAATTCGCGTTAACACTATGCTTCAGGACTCTATATAGATGAAATCAGAAATAACTGCCTTACTGGGAGCTATATTGTATAGATCTAATTCAAGTTCTATGTGTAGTATTGTGAATGGCTTTGTTAAGCTAGGATGCGGGATGGGGAAAATAGGAGGAATATTGAATAAAATCGTGGATCTATAAGAGAAAATTAATAAAAGTCATACGTAAAAAATCAAAAGAAATCTTTAGTATTGCTGGGTTTAAAGCGCCTTAATCTGATGATTTAAATGGCTGTAGGGGTGAAAACTATAAAATGAAATTAAAACTCATCGTCAGTGCCTGTTTATTGGGTGTCAGTCCGACACTGTTTGCACTGGATCTGCTTGAAGCTTATCAGCGTGCCCAGCAGAATGATCCGAACTGGCAGGCGAATCTGTTGCAATACCAGTCGGACCAGCTCAATCTGGGCATTGCCAGCGGAAATTTATTGCCGACTGTGACTTTATCTGGAAATGTAACCCGTAAAAACCAGTCTGCTGATAATTCATCGATAGAAGGTTTGCCTGCCGAATTTGGGGAACTACAAGGTTCGAGTACGACCACGCGTCAGATTGCAGTCACTGCACGTCAGCCTTTATTCCGCTGGGATGCCTGGCAGGGTTATAAGCAGGTCAAAACCTCGGTAGAACTCAGCGAAGTTAATCTGCGTCTGCAAAAGCAGCAGCATATTTTACAAGTGGCAGAAGCCTATTTTAATGTTTTACGTCAGCAGTCTTTAACCACAGCTTATTTACAGGAAGAGCAGGCTTTATCAGAACAGTTAAGGATGATGAATGCCAAACTTCGAGAAGGGCTCGTGGCGAGAAGTGATGTCAGTGAAGCCAATGCCCAATACCAAAGTGCACAAGCTAACCGGATTTCTACACAGGTACAACTGGTGCTGGCACAGGAACAATTGGCTCAGTTGATTGGACCCTATCAGGAAAATCTGGCGGTTCTGCGTGAGGATTTCCAGTTTCAGAAACCTGTTCCGAGTAATATCGGTTCCTGGACCGAACTGGCACAAAACCAGAATCTGGAAATTCTACAGGCACGTTTGCAGAAACGCTATTCTGAAGATGCCAAACGGGTGGAGCAGGCTGCTCTCTATCCTCAGGTTGAAGCCGTTGGAACCTATGGCTATTTGAAGCAGACCCCTGAAACAGTGTTATCAACCAATGGGGATTTTGACCAGATTGGTGTCGAAGTTAACTGGAACCTGTTTACCGGGGGCCGAACCCAAAAAAGTATTCGTCAGGCCGGCGTAAATGTGCAGCGAAGTGAAGCCCAACTGGATGCTGCCATTCGCAAAGCCAACACCGATGTCAAACAGTCTTATCTGCAGGTAGAAACGGATGAGGCCAAGCTGAATGCACGTAAAGCAGCGATGCAGTCTTCAGATATCGTTTCTCAAGCTTCCAGAGCTCAATATCAGGAAGGTTTAAAAACCATGGTGGATGTATTACTGGCCCAGCGCAATGCTTTCTCTGCCAAGACCGATTATCTGAATGCCAAATATGATTATTTGCTGCATGTACTACAATTACAGGCTTCGGTAGGACAATTGACAGAAAAGGAACTGGCAGAGATGAATGCCTGGCTCATTGAATATGACCGCTCTTAAAAAAGGCTAACAAGTTGTCATCAAACTTTCATGATGGTCATGCTTTAATCACAGTTCATGATGTATTTTTGCCTTTTCCTGTTCAGGAGTAGATTTCCTTGAGTCCCAATAATCCTGTGCTCAGTCATCACATTTCTTCGCAATTCAATGAAGAATTGCAGGATGTAAATACCAAGTTCATGACCATGGGCGGCATGGTAGAACAGCAGGTGGCTAATGCCATTCATGCGCTGCTGGATACAGATGCTGCAATGGCGGTTGAGGTGCAGTTTCAGGACAACACCGTGAACCGCCTGGAAGGTGAAATTGATGAGGCGCTCACCCTGATTTTGGCTCGCCGTCATCCCGCTGCCATTGATCTGCGTATGGTGCTTGCCATGTCCAAGGCCAATACCGATCTGGAACGGATTGGAGATGAAGCATCGAAAATTGCCCGTATTGCCCAGACTTTGTGTGAAGAGGGTGGTTCACCACGCGGTTATATGGAAACCCGACATATTGGTAACCAGGTTCGAGTGATGATTCATGATGCATTGGATGCCTTTGCTCGTCTGGATATAGACCAAGCGCTGCGCGTGATGCAGGCCGATGCCGATATTGACCGGGAATATCAGTCCGCTACCCGTACCTTAATGACTTATATGATTGAAGATCCACGGCATATTAGCCGAGTGATCAATGTGCTTTGGGTGCTACGCTCACTGGAACGCATTGGAGACCATGCACGTAATATTTCGGAACAGGTCATTTATATGGTCAAGGGCCTGGATGTACGGCATAGCAGTGTCGAAGAAATTGAGCAAAAATTTCAGCGTTAAGCAAACCTAAATAATGATAAAAAGCCTGCATTGTGCAGGCTTTTTTTATTTCAAAAATATATTCTTGATATTGTGAAAGCTAGATAGGATAGGCGTTCCTTAATATTACTATGAGAAAAATCACATAAATAACAATTACTAATAATCGTTATAAATTTAATTAAAAGAAATGTGAACTATTTATCAAAAAACATACAAAAGTTGTATATAATTTAGCAAAATGCGGGTTGATTTATGAAAATGGAATTATTTTCAGAAAGTGAAAAGATTTTTTCATGTGCTCATCAAACCTATAGATAAGAAAGAAAAACGAAGCTCTTTTGTTATCAGTCACATACTTCTGGTCTAAACCTAACCCTGCATTAATTTACTCAGTGAAATTATATATTTAAGAGAAAATTCATGATCATTGATGAAAGTCAAAGAGAAGCTTCCCGAATTTACTTTTCTGTGCAGTTAAAGTTTGTGATCGCGTTAATGGGTGCGTGTTTTTGGACCGTATTTTCTATCTGGATTGCCCAGGACTGGATGCATGATTTGAGCAGCTATATCGGTTATTTTTGGGCTATTTTTCTGATTTATGGTATTGCCATTATTCCAGGATTTATGAACTCATTTGCGGCATTAAGCCTGATGATGGACAGACGCCCTAAACGCCAGCCATTAGCAGTTTATCCAGGGATTACCATGTTGGTGGCTGCTTACAATGAAGCCGCGTCAATTGAAGACACTTTGGTCAGTATTAACCAGCAAAAATATCCGGGAAAATTACAGGTTATTGTGATCAATGATGGCTCTCAGGATGAAACCGCAGAGATTGTTCGCAAAGCAGAATCAAGATTTCCCTAGCTGACTTTACTGGATTTAAAGCAAAATGCAGGGAAGGCGCACGCCTTAAACGAAGGTCTGAAACTTGCGGAACATGATCTAGTAATTACCGTCGATGCGGATTCCTATCTCCATCGTGTTGCCCTCATCAATATTGTTGAGCGCTATGTGGCAGATCCTCCAAATACACGTGCGGTTGCGGGTAAAATTCTGGTACGTAACTCACGTACCAATCTGCTGACCAAAACTCAGGAATGGGACTATTTTTTGGGGATCTCGGCGACCAAACGCCTGCAATCTCTCTATCAGGGAACTCTGGTAGCACAAGGTGCTTTTTCTATTTATGACCGTAATGCCCTGATTGAAGTCGGTGGCTGGCCTAAATGTGTAGGTGAAGATATTGTGCTGACCTGGGCTTTATTAAATGCAGGTTATCGGATTGGACATTGTGAGGATACCTGCCTGTTTACCAATGCACCGACGACGCTTAAAGTGTTTGTTAAACAGCGTCAGCGTTGGGCTCGTGGCATGATTGAGGCATTCATTAAACATCCCAGTATTTTAATGTGGGTAGAGAGTACTTCAACCCAGAAGATTATCAAGAATCGATGCTCGCTCTCGGTTGGCGTCAGCGTTTTGCTGGCTGGTCCGCAGGCTTAACGGCAGGCTTTGGCCGAGAAAAAATCAATCAGGATCCGAGCCAGTCTACCCGGCTATTTGAGCTTAATGTACAAAGTTCTGTTCGTGGCTCGCAATTTCTGCGGATGAATGCCGGCTATAACCGCAGTGCTTCTTTCTATGGCCCGAATTACGATTATCGTTATATCAAAGGTGAATGGATTATGCGTTTTTAATACTGGACGATAAATCTTGATTTTAAGCGGTCTTTAAAGACCGCTTTTATTTTTTAGGGATAGTCTAATGAAGAGCTAACTATGCGTTTCTTCCTCTGCATCATCTTCAAAAGTCTTGGCAATTTTTTCAATATTCAGGCTCTTGGCCATTGCATCGAAAATTTCCTTATATACGCCGTCCTGATGATAAAGCGCGTCATGTTCACCGTGTTCGGCAATACAACCTTCTTTCATCACATAGGTATAGTCCGCATCAATAATTTGAGACAGGCTATGTGAAATGATAATCACGGTACGGCCTTGCTTGATCTGATCCAGACTTTGTTTGATCTGTTCTGTCGCAATGGCATCCAGACTCGCCGTCGGCTCGTCCAGAAAAATAATCGGCGGGTTTTTCAGGAACATCCGTGCGATGGCAATTCGCTGTTGCTGACCGCCGGACAGTTGCAGGGCATCGGAATCATAACCATCCGGTAGCTGTAAAATCTGTTCATGAATTGAGGCTTTTTGAGCAGCTGCAATCACCTCATCCATACTGGCATTGGTTTTGCCATAACGGATATTGTCAAAAATTGTGCCCTGGAAAATATGGTTTTTCTGTAGTACCAATCCGATATGATCACGTAAATATTGAGTGTCATAATCTTTTAAATCAATCCCATCCAGCTTGATCTGGCCTTCCTGTGGTTCATAAAATTTATCTAGCAGACTGATCAAGGTTGATTTTCCGGCTCCCGATAATCCTACCAGTGCGGTAATGGTATTGGGGCGGATTTCCATATTGATATCTTTTAAAGCATGATGCCCATTCGGATAATAAAAATTCACGCCACTTAGCTCAAATCGGCCTTGGACAGGTGGTTTTTGCTGGCCACTCTGTTCAATTTCAGCATCCGCTTCCAGAATATTAAAGAAGCTTTCTGAATAGATCATGGCATCATTCACTTCATCATAAATCCGGTGCAACGAGCGAATCGGGGCAGAGACGTTATTAAAGAGCAGCACATGGTACATGATCATGCCGATACTCATCTGGCCATCCAGTACAAAATAGGAGGTCAGAATAATAATCAGGACTATGCCGATCTGTTCAATAAAGGTTTTTAAGCCATCAAACAGGAAGCTGGTTTGCCGGGTTTTCATCTGGTTATCGGTCAGTTCACGCTGCAAGCTCAGCTGCTTGTCTGATTCAATTGATTCCCGGTTAAAGGATTTGATGACTGTAATTGAATTGATGATACTGAGAATCCCTTGGCTCTTTTTTTCCCGGCCATCTCTCAGACTACGGCGCCATCCACCAAGTTTTTGTGCCTGTTTATAGGTGAGCCAGAAGTAGATCGGTACAATCGCTGTGGCGACCAGCCCGACATAAAAATTGGCATAGTACATCAATCCGAGCGCGACAATTGCACTGGTAAATAGAGGAAAAATATCAATGAAAAAGATCTGGACCAGTCGGGTGAGGGAGCCAATTCCGCGGTCGATCCGGGTCTGCAATTTTCCGGCCTGATTATTATCCTGATTAAAAAATGCCAGCCGATACTTTAAAAACTTTTCAATAATGCCTTGAGCCAGATCTTGGGAAATAAAAATCCGCAGCTTTTCTCCATAAAACTTCTGCCCAAACTGTACCAGCGCATTCACCACTTCCTTACCGAGTAAAATGGCAGAGATAGTGATCAGGATATGCCAGCCTTCATCTAGCCCTTGTCCTTGTTCCAGCAAAGCATTGATACTGTCGACTGCATATTGCAGGGTCAGTGCATTGACCTGAGCAGTAAAGGAACCGATCAGGGTCAGAATGAGGGTCGCAATCACCAGGAGCCGATAAGGGCTGACAAAGGGACGAAGTTTTAAAAACAGCTGCCATAAATTCATAAGCAATTATTTTTATTGTCAAAGTTGAATTTAGTCTAGGCAGGAATAGAGGTACTCACAAGAGTAAATGTTGTATTTATTTGTGAAATTAGATTGTAATTTTTCCGGTTAAGTCTCAATCTTTTCAGCAAGATATCGTAAATTTTAGACTGATTTTAAAATGACTTTGGACCTGTTTGCGCCAGAATCTCAAGTGAATTTATTACCCTTTGATGGGGTGGTAGAGGATTATGGCCAGATTTTAAATGAGCAGCAGAGCCAGCAATATTTACAGCATTTTCTAGCTCATCTGGCCTGGCAAGCGGATGAAGTCACTTTATTTGGCAAGCATTATATTACTGGACGAAAAGTCGTCTGGTATGGTGATGAACACTATCAATATCATTATTCCGGAAGTTTTAAACAAGCTCATATCTGGACACCAAGACTATTTCGGTTAAAGCAGCATATTGAAAAATTGGTCGGTCATTCCTTTAATTCCTGTCTGGCGAATCTATATGAAGATGGTTCACAAGGTCTGGGCTGGCATAGTGATGATGAAGCTGCTCTATATCAAGGAACATCTCAAGAAAATGTGATTGCGTCCCTCAGTCTGGGTGCAACCCGCAAGATGAGTTTTAAACATAAAACGGAAAATAAAACAGTAGATCTGCTTTTACAAAGTGGACAGTTGATTGTGATGCGTGGACAGACTCAACACTACTGGAAACATTGTATCCGGAAAACGACTCGGGTTCTGGAGCCTAGAATTAACCTGACTTTTCGTTATTTTTTTCCTTAATTAAATTATCTTTGATAAAACAAAAAATACTAGTTCATTAGTATTTAAAATTCCTTCTCTCAGGGAGAAAGTGAGGATGAGGGAGTTCCTTTGCTCATTGTTGAATGATTAAAAAATGATTGATGAAGGCACTCTATTGTTTTTAGATTGAAAGTATCCCAATGAGCTAAAAAAGGGATTCTTTAATTCAAAAAAATAGCATCTCGAAAGATGCTATTACTGATATTTAAAAAATTTAAGGTTGCAGTCCAGCCGGATACCTATACCAGCTTTCAATCAAGAGGGCAGCAGCAATACTGTCCGCAGACAATTTTTTGCCACGACCTTGAGCCTGATAATGATCCAGTTCATCCCGTGCTTCACGAGTGGTCAGGCGTTCATCCACCATCAAGGTTTCAATATTGGTCTGATGACGTAAACGGCGGGCAAATTTTCGTGCCCGTGTCGACAGTTCAGATTCACTATCATCCATATTCAGTGGAAGTCCCACTAAAAATAGGCTTGGCTGATGGTTTTTTACAATTTTCAGTAATTCGTCCCAGTTCGGAATCCCGTCTTTCATAGGAAATAAAGGGAGGGGGGTGGCACTTTCAATCAGGGATTGGCCGACTGCCATTCCCATTTTCTGTGTACCAAAATCAAACGCCATAATAGTGTTTGGCGCGTTTACATCAGGCATGTCCAATCTCGGAAGATAACCAGGTTCGGTCTACGCCCATTTTTTTATAGGCAGCATCCCAGCGGTCGTTATAAGGTAAGTTAAAAATCAGGTCCATATCGGATTCACAGATTAGCCAGTCACCCCGGGCAATCTCTTCTTCAAGCTGATGTTTGCCCCAGCTCGCATAACCCAATGCGATCTGATAGCGGCCTACACCTTCATTATGCGCAATCGCATCCAGAATATCTTTAGATGTGGTAATACAAACATTTTCACCCACAGCAATAGAGGAATGCCAGGTCGGCTGACCGGTATGCAGGACAAAACCAGCCTCTGGTCGCAAAGGTCCACCTTGCAACACTTCATGGGGATTGACATTATCCGCCTCAATATCCAGATCATTCAGCAATTCTTTAATTTGAATGCCAGCAGGGCGGTTAATAATGATCCCTTGAGCGCCATCTTCATCATGACGGGCCAGATAAATGACCGTATGCGCAAAAAAATCGTCACTTGCATGGGGTGGCGCAATCAGACAACGATGAGTCAGATATTGTTTAGTCACCTGAGCGGCTCTCCAAAAGTCTATATCGTTTATGATTGTGGTAAATGATTTATCAGGGCAAAAGACTGGATTTTCAATTCTGCAAATTGTCTATTCCTTTATTTACTTATCCCACAAAAATGCACCACTGACAACTTAGCTTTGTAGATACTGAGTATAAAAAAACTACAAATAGGCATTTTTTTTATTTTTTCAATAAATTAATAAAATCAGTTTTATTTTATTGAATGGTAAATTCTAGAGCTCATTTATTATTGACTAAGAATATAAAATAAATTCAATGAGGAATAAGTTTATATATTTTTAATTGTTTAATAATCAAACTAAATAATTAAATAGAAGAAAATATTAAATTTTATATTTTAAGCGAAGTGCTTTATTTTTTATTAATTTTTTATAAGTTATTTTATTAATGAATAGATGTAATTAATTAAACTTATATAGCAATAATAGAAAAGATTTTTCATACTTAAAAACGATCATAATTTGTAAAGTTTATTTAATATTGTTTAATTTAGGTAAATATAATGCGTTTGTTTAGAGTTAAATTTTACGTAATATATACATAAACTACATATTGAAACAATCAGGCTTTGTTTGTAAGATGCGCCGATTTTTAATCTTCTATTATTTTAACGGATCGTTATGCATCATTTTTTTAAAGGGACTTTAATTTCTACTCTATGTTCAGCATCTATTATTTCCCATGCGGAAGTATTCAAAACATATAATGAAGAAGGTAATTTTTTTCTTAGTCATTTAAATGCAGAACTGTCTGAAAATTTAATTACAGATTTCAAGAATAAAACTAATTCAAAAGATGGAGTTTTATATCTGTTAGAACAAGCCCGTTTATTACAGGTTAATCATCAATATGATCAAAGCCAAGAATATTATAAACAGGCTTTTACTTTGCTGGATAAACAGCAAAATCGTGCGAAAGTCAGTGTATCCCGTGTGGGCTTTAAAGCTCTGGCTTTGATGAGTAATGATTCAATCGTTCCTTATCTGGTGCCACCACATGAACAGGTAC
The DNA here is from genome assembly GCF_013418535.1 of Acinetobacter sp. YH12137. Lineage (NCBI taxonomy): Bacteria > Pseudomonadati > Pseudomonadota > Gammaproteobacteria > Moraxellales > Moraxellaceae > Acinetobacter > Acinetobacter sp. YH12137. Next base: position 23,499 of record NZ_VPBW01000003.1, read on the forward strand.
TGGCACATATTTCTCAGGCAAAAAACTATATTTTTCTCAAAGATTTAGAAGCTGCATCCGTAGAAATGCGGGTCGCGCAAGGCCTACAGCGTGAAATTGAACTGGCTCACCAGAAAGAGCTGGAAAGAAAAAAAGATAAAGTTAAAAAACCGGCTACTGAAGGAAATCCGCTTAGCGCACTGGATGAAGCGTTTATAGGTTTGGACCCTATTGCCGGCAAGATTAAAAACAGCTACCAGAATGCGTATGCGTTCTACATGGCTGCCAATTTATGGGAAACCTTGGGTGAATATAATGATGCCTTGGTAGATTATAAAAAGGCCTATGAATTACAACCAGATGCGCAGATTGCCCAAGATGTAAAACGCCTGAATCAGTTAGTAGCAAAACCAAAAAGTGGCAGTGTGCCGGTGATTGTCTTTATCGAGCAAGGCATTGTGCCACAAAAGGTTGAAAACAAGATTGATGTGCCAACACCAGGCGGTCTGGTCAATATCGCTTTTGCGACTTATGAACCAAGCACCTATGTGGCACCGAAAAGCTTAAAAGTCAAAGTTAACAATAAGCCTATGCAAGACAGCTACGTGATTAGTGATATTGGCGCTCTGGCAGTTAAAGATCTGAAAGAAAAAGTAGTAGGCAATCTGACCAGTCAAATCATGCGTGCAAGCGCCAAATATGCGGCACAAAAACAGTTGGGCAATCAGCTGGGTATTTTGGGTCAGGTGGCCGGCAATGTGCTTAATATGTCAACTGAACGTGCCGACTTGCGTGGCTGGAGTACCTTACCAAGTAATGCTCAGATTGCTCGTTTAAATCTCGCCCCAGGCAATCATAAATTACAGCTCTCTAGCGGCAGCCTTTCCAGTTCGGCTGTCAATCTGGATGTTAAAGCCAATCAAACTGTCTTTGTCTATGCACATCACGTCAATGACAAGATTACTGCCAGCGTAAGCACCATCCCACATTAATAAAACCTAAGAGAACGATATGAAACATCAATTCAGCTTTGCAGTACTTGGTTTAGGGGCACTGTTAATGGTGGGGTGTACTGCACCGAATGCCTTGTCGACCCAGACCAACTCAACTAATGAAATCAGCATCCGTACGATCACCAATAACCCGATCCTGAGTACGGAAGTATTTGTAGAACGCGTAAATATGAGTGCGGCAGGGGATTTGAAGCGCGCATCAATTGCAATCAAAAACCGTCGTTTTAATAACAAAGATTTTAGCTACAAGATCGTGTGGGTAGATGCGCAAGGTGCGGAAGTGAATCCTGAAGGTGCCATCTGGAAGCCGATTCAGTTAACTGGCCGTGAAACCAAAGGCGTGCAATCCCTGGCGCCAAATCCATCTGCTGTCGATGTTGTTGTGTACTTGAAAAAATAAGAGAGATTAAACATGAATGCAAAATTGATTTTCGCTGTATTGGCAGCAACGACTCTGGTTAGTGGCTGTGCGTCTACTGGTGCAGTGAGTTATGGCGATGCGCAAGCAGTTGAAACTTTGACGACTGACTTCGGTTCGACTGACCTGCAAATGATCGCAGCGAAAATGGTGGATGACATGCTGATGTTCCCGCCGATCGTGCAGATGACACAAAACCGTCGCCCGGTGATTGTAGTAGATCGTATTCACAATAAAACTCAGGAACATATTGATACTGAATCCATTACTGACAGCATTCAGAACAAGCTGATCAACTCTGGAAAATTCCGGTTTGTGGATATGAAGTCTGTGAATGCGATGGCGCAACAACTGGCCTATCAAAAACAGAGTGGCATGGTGAATCAGGCAACCGCTGTACGGAGCGGTGGTCATATCGGTGCTGAATATATGCTAAATGGCAACTTGTCGAGCATTGTAAAAAATGCGGGCAGCAAGAGCGATGTGTATTACAAGTTCACCTTTAAATTGCAAAACCTGCAGACTGGAATTGTCGAGTGGACTGGCGAGAAAGAAATCCGTAAAGCAGGCAAGCGTTCGACTTTCGGCCTGTAATTTAAATTAAGGTTGCTGTGCTTTGGCACAGTGACCGCAGAAGAATTCATTATGAAAAAAATATTACTTGCAGGCTTATTGTCCGGATTGCTCAGTTCACCTGCTTTTGCAGCAATTAAGGAAGTGATCAAAGAAGCCAGCGGCAGTGGTTCTACACAGCATCAGGCCATTTCTGAAGCGTTATTGGTAGCGGTACAGTCAGTAAATGGTGCTTCGGTTTCTTCGCAGATGGATTATGAAGAAACCGTTTCTTTATCAGTGAACCATCAAGGCTGGACCTATACCGGCAAGGTATCTCCGGTCTTTAGCGTAGCTAATCAGGGTTCGGGTTCAGTCACTAAATTCCAGGTACTTAGTGTTTCTGGAGCGAAGAATAATTATCGGGCCAAAGTCCGTGCTCATGTGGTCAAGTTTGAATCTGCTGTGCAGGATCAGCATTTACACCGGATCGCTGTTTTACCATTCCAGATGGCGGAAAAAAATAATCGACTGGCTGGAAGGGGATCTGCCCGTCAATTTAGTCAGGAATTATCCGATACACTGGGCACTTATCTAACCCAAAGCGGACAATTAAGTGTGGTTGATCGTCACTATATTGAGGAAATGCAGTCTGAAACCGGTTTCCTGTATTGGGATGGCGCACCACAGGAACTGGCACGTATCGGTCAGAAAGTTGGCGCAGATTATTTGCTGGTTGGTCAGATTAAAGATTTATCTAGCGCCAGTGATCGGCAGATGTATGGTCTGAATGCTGGTGCGGCTCAGGTGCGTCTGAGCTGGCGCGTGATTGAAGCTGCGACCAGTAAAGTCGTTGCAGCTGGAATCTTTAACCGTACCTTGTCTAATTTAATGACGCAGAATATTTTGACGAACAGTTTAAATGACAGTACTGCAGACAAAATTGCTCAAGGTCTTAATTCAGAGATTTTACAAGGTTTGAAATTGCAGCCTGTACAAACTCGTCAAGCTTATGACCAGTCACCCGGTTATGGAATGACGCCAGGTTCTAGTGATCAACCAGTCAAATGGTAATTTTTGGCTTTAACTAAGAGCTGTTCATAAAAAAATCCCTGCAATAGTCAGGGATTTTTATTAAGCATGATTTATGCTTGCTGAAACTTTAACTGTCTTAACTGACGTGCATGCTGCAAGGTGGTTTCATTAATTTCCACGCCACCCGTCATACGTGCAAGTTCCTGTACAATTTCACTTTCTTCCAAATTAATAATGGTACTGCTGGCCGGATCAGTCTGGCGTTTTTTCACTAATAAATGCTGGTCGGACTGTGCAGCCACCTGCGCCTGATGGGTAATACAAAGAATTTGTACATGCTGTGCCAGATCAGCCAATAAGCGACCCACGATTTCCGCAGTTCCGCCACTGATCCCGACGTCGATTTCATCAAAGACCAATACTTCAGCTTCGGTTTTTTCTGCATTCATCACCTGCATCACCAAGGCGATACGGGATAATTCACCGCCTGAAGCCACGCGTGCCAGAGGTTGTGCTGGTATGCCCTTGTTGGCAGTAAACAGAAGCTGAATAAAACTCAAACCTTCACTTGATGGATGTTCCAAAGGCTCAAATTTAAATTCAAAATGCGCTTCAGGTAGGGCAAGCTGTTTCACCTGTTCGGTCAGTTTTTTCGCCAGCGGTTCGGCTGCATCACGGCGAATCTGGTCCAGATGTTGAGCTTTGCTTAGAAACTCCTGATAAGAGACCTCGACCTGTTCAGCCAGAGTTTCCGGGTCTTCTAGCTGATGCAATTGTTCAAGTTCAGTCTGCCAGGCCTCATATTCTTCTTTCAGCAATTCTGGCTGGGTGCGGTATTTGCGTGCTAAACGGTGAAACACTTCCAGTTTGGAATTCAGTTCTTCCATACGTTCCGGATCAAAGCTTTGCCGATCCATAAACTGACGTAAGGTTGCCGTTGCATCTTCGAGTTCGCTTTGGGCATTCAGTAAAGAGGTATAAATCTGGGAAAGCTGTTCGCTACGACCGGCATGCGATTCCATGCGGCGCAAGATTGAAGCCAGTTCCTGCGAAATATTCTGTTCACCTTCATCCAGGCCATTCAGGCTATAAACACAATCCTGCATGATGGCTTCATGATGTGAAAGGCGGTCAAATTCCTGCTCAATTTCCTGATAATCCGTCTGGACGACTTCTTCCAGTTCTTCAAGTTGCAGCTCCAGAGTTTCCATACGTTGCTTACGGGTTGCTTGTGCATCCAGCGCGGCCTGATGCTGGCGAATATTTTTATGCCAGGTGCTATAAGCGTCACGTACTTCCTGAGCTGGTGCATAAAAATTGCTATAGCGATCCAGCCAGTGTTTGGGATAAGGTGGTTCTAGAAGTTGCTGCTGACTATGCTGGCTATAAAGCTGAACCAGTAGTCGGCCAATTTCTTTCAGTTCAGACAGACTACTGGGACGACCATTGATCCAGGCCTTACTGCGGCCAGTGGCAAAGATCACCCGGCGTAAATGAATCTCCCCCGACTCATCATCCAGTTCATGCTCTTTTAACCAGCTCGCTTCAGGGCTGTCTTCCTGATAACTAAAGGTTGCTGTTACATCCGCTTTTTCGGTGCCATAACGCACATAATTGGTATCGGTTCGCTCCCCCAGACAGGCAGACAGAGCATCCAGTAACAGGGATTTACCTGCACCGGTTTCACCAGTAAGAACGTTAAAACCTTTATCAATATCAATAGCAAGATGCTCGGCCAAAGCAAAATTGATCAGAGTTAAATGTGTCAGCATAAACGCATCCGGGCTGCGAAAAGTTTGAATGAAATAGCATGTCAGTTGCTTCAGTCTAGCAACGCGGCTGTTATTATAAATCAGGATAAATCGATTTCATTCTATCTTAAATTTCATGGATTAATACACGCTTATTTGAATGTTGTGTCACAGGAACCAAGATCAGGCCACTGAAGTTACAAAAGATATTTTCATTTTTCTGACATGCTTGAAAGTTAAATTAAATCAGGTCGGAATATATTTTGCTTATAAATGGCGGGAAAAATCACGGCATTTTCCAGGATCTGCCGAAATCATTCAAACAGGCTGGAATCAAGGCAAGCAGGGGGCACCAATAATTTCATTCAAGTCCGATAAACTTCGATTGATTAGTTGCGGGTGCACATTTAAACTACAGCAATCAAAATATTACAAAATGCTTTATCTGGAGAAATGGCATGTCAGCTCAGTTTGATCATGTATCAGTACTTAAAAAATCGAATGTGTATTTTGGCGGGTTATGCATCAGCCATGTGGTGCAATTTGAAGATGGCACTAAAAAAACCTTAGGGGTAATTTTACCTTCAGAAAATGCATTAACTTTTGAAACACATGTGCCTGAGCGTATGGAAATCATCTCAGGTGAATGCCGTGTACAAATCGCTGACAGCGAAGAGAAAGAACTGTTCCGTGCGGGTCAGTCGTTCTATGTGCCAGGCAATAGCCGTTTCAAAATTGAAACTGATGACGTGCTGGACTATGTTTGCCATTTTGAAGGCTAAACAGACCTACAGATGAGCTGTAACCGATCAAGAAATTTTGTTCTGAATCGGTTAAACTAAGCTTGATACAGAATCCTGTGAAGTTGGCTTTGCAGGATTTTTCTTTTGCTGCCTATTTCCCCATTTATTTTCGAGGTCGTTCATGGCTAAACCTGAGTATTATTATGGCGTCCATTCAGTAGAATCACTGCTGGAGCTTGAGCCTGAACGTGTCTTGACTCTTTTTACCCTGAAAGGTCGTGATGATCAGCGCCTGAAACGTGTGTTGGAACTGGCTGAGCCTTTCGGCATTAGTGTCCAGCAGGCTAGTCGTGACAAGTTAGAAAAACTGGCCGGTTTGCCTTTTCACCAAGGCGTTGTGGCGGCAGTTCGTCCGCATCCAACCTTAAATGAAAAGGATCTGGAAGATCTATTGAAACAAGATTCTCAAGTACTTCTATTAGCACTCGATCAGGTAACGGATCCACATAACCTGGGTGCTTGTATTCGTACTGCCGCAGCGATGGGTGTAGCGGCTGTGATTGTACCGCGTGACCGTTCAGCATGCCTGACGCCGACTGCACGTAAAGTGGCAGCAGGTGGTGCAGAAAAAGTGAAGTTTATTCAGGTGACCAATCTGGCGCGTACTTTGGGTCAAATCAAAGATGAATTTAATGTACGTGTGGTTGGTACGATGCTGGATGAAAAAGCTTTACCTATCCAGAAATTTGATTTTACTGGTACAGGTGTATGCGTGGTGATGGGTGCGGAAGATACCGGTTTGCGTCCAATTACCCAAAGCCAATGTGATCAGACGGTTTATATTCCGATGGCAGGAAATCTGCAAAGTCTGAATGTGAGCGTGGCAACAGGGATGGCTCTTTATGAAGCCTGTCGTCAGCGTCAAGCTTAAGTCCTTTTTATTATTTACCTAAATACTGTTAAAGAAGAAGTCTATGTCTCCCCGAACGCAAGGTTATGCCTTTGTCTTAATTACCATGTGTATTTGGGGAGGTTTTACCTTAAGCACGCGCTTAAGTGCCCAGTGGGGGATTAGTGCCTGGGATCTGGTGGGATTACGTTTTCTATTGGCTTTTCTGATTCTGATGCCAGTCCTGATTTATAAAAAGGACACAGCCTTTTTGTGGAGTAAGGAATCCTTTCTCTTAGCCATGATTGGCGGGGTAGGGTATTGTCTGACTGCTTATACTGCTTTCCATTATGCACCTGCAGCTCATGCTGCCGTATTTCTAAATGGCTGTATTCCACTTTGTACCGCAGTGGCTGCTTTTGTGTTATTTAAACAGGGATTTGACCGACATACTTGGATCAGTATGGCGATTATGCTGCTTGCGATTGGCAGTATGAGTTGGCTGATGTTCCGGGAGTCCGGTGTGGCCTTGGGATTAGGCGATCTGCTATTTTTCATCAGTGCAATGTGGTGGGGTGTATTCACTGTACTGCTACGTCAATGGAAGCTATCTGCCTGGCATTCTATGGCCAGTGTAGCGATCTGGTCAGCCATCGTTTATGTGCCAATTTATCTGCTATTCTTCCCCAAACATCTGGATGCTGCTGAACCTTGGCAAATGGCTTCCCAGGTACTCTTTCACGGTGTTTTTGTGGTGATTGTAGCGACACTAACTTATGTGGGAGCGATTAAGCGTTTAGGTGCATTTAAAGCGGGCAGTATCGTGACTCTCGCACCATTTATTGCTGCCATACTGGCTGTGCCGCTTCTAGATGAACCTTTAAGTCTCGCGATTGTTTCTGGTTTGGTAGGTATGGCAATTGGTGCCATACAACCTTGGCGCTGGCTGATGCATCAAGATAGCCTGAGTCAGAAACTGGAACAACAAAAAAAGCAGTCCTAAAAGGACTGCTTTTTATTTGGAGACTGACTGAGTTCGGGTTAATGATTTTGAGCAGCCATCTGAAGATACTTTTCATGTAATGGTGTGAGATGAGCATAGAGATGTTCTAGCTCACCATCATTCAGTACAATATCATCAGCCATGGCACACTTTTGTTCACGCGGCATTTGTGCGGCAATGATCTTCTGAATTTGCTCTACATTTTGTCCATCGCGCTGTGAAGCCCGTTGAATTTGCAGTTCAATAGCAGCATCAATTAATAACGTATGTTGTGTTAGTTCATGCTGATTTGTTTCAAACAATAAAGGAGAAACTAAAATCGCATAAGGACTTTGTGCTGCATGTAACTGTTGAATAATTGAATTGCGAATAGCAGGGTGGGTGATATTTTCCAGCATTTTTCGTGCTTCTGGAGACTGGAAAATATGTTCGCGCAAAACACGGCGATTCAATGAACCATCCTTGAGTAAAACCCAATCGCCGAAAGCTTCCCGAATTTGCTGTAGGGCTGGTTGACCGATATCAACGACTTCACGGGCGACAATATCCGCATCTACGACAGCAATCCCTTGAGCTTCAAACCATTGGCTGGCAGCAGACTTGCCACTACCAATTCCACCAGTTAAACCGAGTACAAATTTCACTTTACTGACCTAAATAGATTTTCATGATCTGCTCACCCCATAAAAAGGCAATCCAGCCGGCAATGGCAATATAAGGGCCAAAGGCAAAGGGCTGATTTTCTTTACGGACTTTAAGCAGGATAATCCCAATAATCGCGCCCACCAATGATGACAATAATACAATGAGTGGTAGGAGCATAGGCCCCATCCAGGCACCTAAGGCAGCTAGTAATTTGAAATCTCCATAGCCCATACCTTCCTTGCCGGTCACCAGCTTAAACAGATAGTACACCACCCACAAGCATAAGAAGCCAATGATATAGCCCCAGATGGCAGAATCAGGGGTAGTATAAATCGCATAACTATTAATGCCCAGGCCGAGTGCAGCCAGCGGCAGGGTATAGCGATCGGGTAATAACTGGGTATCGAAATCAATAAAGGTGAGGGCAATCAGGACATAGGTAAAAACCAGACCAAACAGCATCTGTATGGTAGGCCCGAATACTGCCACCACTATCAGTGCACAAGCAGCTGTCAAAAGCTCAATAAATGGATAGCGGATACTTATAGGATTTTGACAGTTACCACATTTACCACGTAATAAGATCCAGCTAATCACCGGAATGTTCTGATACCAGCGAATAGGAGTCTGACATTTCGGGCAGGTGGAAACTGGTTTGCTTAAAGTAATTTTGTTCTCATCAATGATGGGCTGGTCTGGATGCAAAAACAGCTGGCAATCTGTACGCCATTCCTGTTCCATCATTTTAGGGGTACGGTAAATGACAACGTTTAAAAAGCTACCAATACAAAGACTAAAAAGCCCAACTGCGAGATAAAGCGCAGTTGGGTTTTGACTGAAATATGAAATAAAATCTTGCATTAAACCACGGAGCCCATTTGGAAGATTGGAAGGTACATGGCCACCACCAGGCCACCGACAAGGACACCGAGAATTGCCATAATCAAGGGTTCCATCATCGAGGTTAAACCGTCGACCGCATTGTCGACTTCGTTTTCATAATGGGTTGCAACTTTATCCAGCATGGCATCCAATGCACCTGATTCTTCACCAATTGCAACCATTTGTACGGCCATAGAGGGGAATTTATCGGTGACACGCATGGCAAATTGAAGCTGTTGACCTGTCGCAACATCTTCCTTGATTTTTAATACCGCCTCCTCATAGACCACGTTATTGGTTGCACCAGCAGTCGATTCAAGCGCATCAATTAATGGCACACCGGCAGCAAAAGTGGTGGCGAGAGTGCGGCTATAACGGGCAATGATCGCTTTATAGACCAGATCACCAAAGATGGGTGCTTTGAGCGCGGCCTTATCCAGTAAATCACGGAATTTTTTGCTACGTTTTTTTGCTTCAAGAAAGGCTGTAATCACTACGCCAATTCCAATAATCAAAAGGAACCAATATTTTTGCATCCATTCGGACATATTGACTACCATTTTAGTAAATGCAGGTAAGTCTGCACCGAATGAAGAGAATAAGTCCTGGAATACAGGAACTACTTTCACCATCAGGATAATTGTGACGATCACAGCTACTACAATTACTGTAGCTGGGTATTTCATGGCTTTTTTAATTTTTTGCTTTAACAGCTCACTTTTTTCTTTATAAATCGCGACACGATCCAGCATGGTTTCCAGAGCACCAGATTGCTCGCCAGATTCGACCAAAGAACAGAATAGGTTGTCAAAATATTGTGGGTATTTTCGTAATGCTCCCGCAAAAGTATTCCCCCCTTCAACTTCACCTTTGATTCCCAGTACAACCTCGCGCATAGATGGATTTTCTAAACCTTCTGCAACGATTTCAAAGCCTTGTACTAAAGGCACCCCCGCTTTCATCATGGTGGCTAACTGACGGGTGAAGATGGTGATATCCAAGGTGGAAACTTTTTTCTTCATCAAACCTTCGAGAATATTTTTTTTCTTTTCCCGGATGGTTTTGATCGTAATGCCTTGTTTGCGCAAGTTCACTTTTGCCAAGGCCATATTTCGTGCCGGCAATTCCCCCTTGATCTTGGCGCCTTTGCGATCAACCCCTTCATAACTGAAGATCGGTGTCATCTGGCCTTTTTTTACTGCTGCCATAGCTTTATCCTTATTTTATATTCAGCACGATCATTCGCTGGTTACACGATTGACTTCCTGTAAAGAAGTCACCCCCTGCATAACCTTCACTAACCCTGATCGGCGTAAATTGTTAAATCCTGCACGTGCGGAAGCTTCAGCAATTTCAATGGCATTGCCATCTTCCATAATAATTCTTGAAATCTCAGGTGTTACCTTCATAACTTCATAAATACCGACCCGGCCCTTATAACCTTCACGACATTCATTACAGCCGACTGGCTCATAAATCTGAAATTCAGGGCTTTGTAAATCTGCTTCGGTAAAGCCCATCTCCAGTAAGCTTTGCTTTGGAATGTCAGCCGGTTTTTTACATTGTGAACACAAGCGACGGGCCAGACGCTGCGCAATCACCAGATTGACTGAAGTCGCGATATTGAAAGAAGGTACGCCCATATTACGTAAACGGGTCAAAGTTTCCGGAGCACTGTTGGTGTGCAGAGTTGACATCACCATATGACCTGTTTGCGCTGCTTTGATTGCAATTTCAGCTGTTTCCAGATCACGGATCTCACCGACCATGACAATATCAGGATCCTGACGCAGAAAGGATTTTAAAGCAGCTGCAAACGTCAGGCCAACTTTATTATTGACGTTCACCTGATTAATCCCTTGCAGGTTAATCTCGACTGGGTCTTCCGCAGTAGAAATATTGGTATCTTCACGATTTAAGATGTTTAAGCCCGTATAAAGGGATACGGTTTTACCGGAACCGGTAGGACCGGTAATCAGTAACATCCCTTGCGGTTTATCTAAGGCTTCCATGAATAACTCTTTCTGCTCAGGTTCATAACCTAAAGCATCAATTCCCAGCATGGCACTAGACGGATCTAAAATACGTAGAACCAGTTTTTCGCCAAACAGGGTAGGGAGCGAGTTAACACGGAAGTCGATGGCTTTGTTTTTTGAGAGCTTTAATTTAATACGGCCGTCTTGAGGCACGCGTTTCTCAGAAATGTCCATCTGCGACATGACTTTCAAACGCGACGCCAAACGGTTTGCCAGTTGTAGGGGCGGGGTTGCAATCTGACGTAAAACCCCATCGACACGATAGCGCACCCGATACATTTTTTCATAAGGTTCAAAATGGAGATCCGAAGCGCCCATACGAATGGCATCAATCAGTAACTTATTAATATATTTAACAATAGGGGCTTCTTCACCCTTGTCTTTTTCGTCTTCTTCTTGAGTCGGATCGGCTGTATCGACATTTACATCCAGATCGAAATCATCATCAAAATCGAAAGTACTTTCTTCAGTAAAGTTTTGCTCAATCAGTTTTTCGAGTTTATTGTGTTCAACAATAACAGTTTCAATATTCAGTTTGGTTGCAAAGCGGATGGCATCCGTTGCTTCGATATTGGTCGGATTGCTCGTGGCGACATAAAGAATATTGGCGTTTTTATAAATTGGCAGAATTCGATGCTTGGTGATCAGCTTTTCATCAATATCTTCACGCAGGATTTGTCCCGGATCATAAGCACCAATATCAAATAGAGGCTCACCAAATTCTACTGAGATCGTTTCAGCAATGGTAGTAGGGGAAAGATTATGATGACTGACCAAATAGGCCACGATATCTGTTTTTTCCTGTTTGGCATTGGCTAAAGCAGTCCGCATATCTTCAGCTGATAATACCCCTTCATCGACCAGGCGACGAATAAACCCCGTAAATCTTGGTGACCCCTGCAATGCTGTCATGCTTCAAATGCCTATCAATTCAATTTTTTTAATTTGCTATTCTAAAATTATACGTTTGTTATACAAAAATACCATAGCTGAGAATGCTGCAATCTTCGTGATATTCAGTAAAAGCTTGAACTGGTCGGAAGAACCGGGCATTTTTTTCAGTGATAACAAAAAATAACCATTTTGAATAGTCTAAACTGAGAAATAGGATGAATAAAACTATTCTTTAAATTTTACAATTCCGTGTAGAATGTGCCCAATTCAAGATATGTCAGTGAAATAGGTTATTTATGTCGGTTTCGACGATTACCCCTTGGGTGGTGGGCAACTGGAAAATGAATCCAATGCAGGCAGATGCCCAAGCTTTGGTTCAGAATTTAAAAGACTTGCTTGAGTCTGCACCAGTTTCAACAGAGAAATGTCATTTGGGTGTGGCGCCGACAACCCTTGCCTTAACTCAAATTCAAACTGCATTTGCTTCTGCTAATCGCCCTGTATATACCGTAGCACAAGATGTATCACGTATTGCAGGGACAGGCGCTTATACTGGGGAAGTGAGTGCTGAATTATTGGCTGATAGCCAGATTCACTATGTATTGATTGGGCACTCTGAACGTCGTGAAATTTTTGCTGAAAGTTCACAGATTTTAAATACTAAAATCAAGAATGCCTTAAATGCCGGTTTAACCGTAATTTACTGTGTGGGCGAAAGTCTGGAACAGCGTGAAGCAGGGCAGGCAGAAGCGGTGGTTCTCCAACAGATTTGCGATATCGCGACTGTGGTAGAAGATGAACAGTGGAAAAATATTGTGATTGCTTATGAGCCAATCTGGGCCATTGGTACCGGTAAAACAGCTTCTCCAGAAGATGCGCAGGCCATGCATGCCCAGATCCGTCAGGGTTTGAGCCAGATTACAGGTTATGCTGCGACTATGGCGATTTTATATGGTGGTAGTGTAAAACCGGAAAATGCAGTAGAGTTAGCAGCCTGCCCTGACATTAACGGGGCATTGGTGGGTGGTGCATCACTCAATGCTGAGTCGTTCCATCAAATTGCTCAAGCATTTGCAAATACACAATAATTAGGAGTTCAGCATGCAAACTTTTGTGCTGGTAGTACATATTATCTTAGCGATTTTGATGATTGTCTTGATTTTAGTTCAGCATGGTAAAGGTGCGGATGCAGGTGCATCATTTGGCGGCGGCGGTGCGGCAACGATCTTTGGTGCCTCAGGTTCGGGTAATTTCATGACCCGTTTGACGGCAGTTTTTACCGCATTGTTCTTTGTGACCAGTATTACTTTGGCGATTCTTGCCAAGAAACAAACCACGAATGCGTACAGTTTATCGTCAATTCAATCAGCACCAACTGCGCCTGCGCAACCGGTTGAAACTTCACCAACTGCACCACAAACGACCGAATAATTTTAATTAAACCTTTCTTTTTTTCAGTGATGCGACTAGAATGCGTCACAGCTGCGGTGGTGGTGGAATTGGTAGACACGCTACCTTGAGGTGGTAGTGCTTTCGGGCGTGGGGGTTCAAGTCCCCCCTTCCGCACCAACTTATAATCCAGAATATAAGTTGGTGTATCCAGCTAAAAAAACTTCTGTTGATGCGGGATGGAGCAGTCTGGTAGCTCGTCGGGCTCATAACCCGAAGGTCGTTGGTTCAAATCCAGCTCCCGCTACCAATCAATCCTTTTTTAAAGACGCAAACTTTTAAAAGGCAGCTTAAATCTGATTTAAGTTGAGAAGAATTATTTGCATGTTGTTGCGGGGTGGAGCAGTCTGGTAGCTCGTCGGGCTCATAACCCGAAGGTCGTTGGTTCAAATCCAGCCCCCGCTACCAATCCTTTAAAGCTGCAAACTTTAAAGGCAGTTTAGTGTAAAATATTAAGCTGAATGTTATTTGTATGCTGATGCGGGATGGAGCAGTCTGGTAGCTCGTCGGGCTCATAACCCGAAGGTCGTTGGTTCAAATCCAGCTCCCGCTACCAATTTTTCAGTAACAGATAACAAATATGCAGAATGATGTGGTTGTGATTGAAAAGTTCGCATCTTTTGTATATAATTTTTGCACGTTGATGCGGGATGGAGCAGTCTGGTAGCTCGTCGGGCTCATAACCCGAAGGTCGTTGGTTCAAATCCAGCTCCCGCTACCAAGTTTCTTAAAAGAGGCTCACAACTATGGTGGGCCTTTTTGCACAGTGGGATTTGAAAAAAGTTCAAATTGTGCATTAATTGGGGCGATTTACGCCCTTTTTTATTGGCTATCGTGTAGTGTCGACAATATTTGGTCAAATCTCCATGTTTCACTACTACTATAGTTTGTATTGGTTTGTAGTGGTCAAATAGATCATAAAATCGCACCAGATGACGAGAGTAAATGAAGCTATCAAATAAAACTCAAGCACTTCAGGACTTGATTGCACCAGCAGTTGAAGCCTGTGATGTAAATCTGTGGGGGATTGAATTCCTGCCACAAGGCAAACGTTCATTATTACGGATCTATATCGACAAACCGGTCGATGAAAATGCAGCACCTGTTGTCAATGAAGATGGCGAAGAAGAGCAGGGTCGTGGTATTGGGGTTCAGGACTGTGTACGTGTCACACAGCAAGTCGGCGCGATCCTGGATGTACATGATCCAATCTCAGGTGAATATTCGCTTGAAGTGTCTTCACCAGGTTGGGATCGTCCATTCTTCCAGCTGGAGCAGATGGCTCATTATATCGGACAAACGGTTGCGCTGCGTTTGATCAGTGCCGTCGATAACCGTCGTAAATTCCAGGCAAAACTGGTTGCAGTCGACCTTGAAAATGAAATGATTCAAGTTGAAGTAGAAAAGCAACAGATTTTGGATATCGACAGTCACAATATCGATAAAGCAAACTTGGTCTATCAAGATTAATTCAATTAATAAGAATCTGAACGAATAGGTGACTTATGGCACGTGAAATTCTTACCGTCGTTGAAACGGTTAGTAACGAAAAAGGTGTAAGTCGTGAAGCAATTTTTGAAGCGCTAGAACAAGCTTTGGTTGCAGCGACTAAGAAGAAATTCTACGAGGGGACTCACTCGGAAGAAGCTCGTCTTCGTGTAGAAATTGACCGTAAAACTGGTGATTATCGTACTTTCCGTCAATGGGAAGTAGTGGCTGATGAAGATCATGAAATGCCTGCTTGTCAGGATGCGATCTCTGATGTTGATCCGGCACAATGGTCGATTGGCGATATCCGTGAACTGGAAGTAGAATCAATCGATTTCGGTCGTATTGCTGCCCAGATCGCGAAACAGGTGATTGTACAGAAGATCCGTGAAGCAGAACGTGCACTGGTTGCTGATGCTTATGAATCTAAAGTCGGTGAGCTGATCTATGGTGAAGTGAAAAAACAAACCAAAGATGGCTTTATCATTGACTTGGGTGACAACGCAGAAGCGTATCTGGCACGTGAAGAGATGATTCCGAAGGAAATCCTTCGTCCGAAACAACGCGTAAATGCGATTCTATATAGCGTTAACCGTGAAGGCCGTGGTGCACAGTTATTGTTGTCACGTGCTAAACCGGAAATGCTGATTGCATTGATGAAAAAAGAAATTCCTGAAATTTCTGAAGAAATCATTGAAATTAAGGCCGCAGCTCGTCAACCGGGTGTTCGTGCTAAAATTGCAGTGAAAACCAACGACCACCGTATTGACCCGGTGGGTGCTTGTATTGGTATGCGTGGTACACGTATCCAGGCTGTACAGCAAGAGCTCAATGGCGAGCGTATTGATGTGGTGGTTTGGTCGGATGATCCTGCGCAATATATCGCAAGTGCATTAGAACCAGCAGATGTATCTAGTATTGTCATCGATGAAGATGCACGTACTGCAGACATCATTTTCGCGACTAGTGATCAGCTAGCTCGCGCAATTGGTTCACAAGGTCAAAACGTTCGTCTGGCATCTGAACTGACTGGCTATAAGCTGGACATGATGCTGGAAGAAGAGTACTACGCACGTCAGCAAAGCGAAGCACAAAAATATCTGGACATGTTTGTTACACGTCTGGATATTGCTGAAGATTTGGCGATGGCGTTAGTAGAAATGGGCTTCACCTCGCTTGAAGAAATTGCTTACGTACCGCCAGAAACGTTTGATGAAATCGAACTGGATGCGGAACTGGTTGAACTACTGCAAAGCCGTGCGAAAGAAATTGCACTTGCTGATGCATTACAACAGCAAGAAAACGTACAAGCGCCAAGTGAAGAACTTGTTGCAATGGAAGGCATGACAGCAGAGATCGCGCAAGCTCTCGCAGCTCGTGGTGTGGTAACCGTAGATGACTTAGCTGACCAAGCGACTGATGATATCGAAGATATCGAAGGTCTCGGTGCTGAGAAGGCCGGTCAACTTATTATGAAAGCGCGCGAATCATGGTTTAACTAGGAGGTAGTATATGACGGACAAGTCGATTAAAGAGTTAGCACTCAGCGTGGGTCGCCATGTTGATAAGCTCCTAGAGCAGGTTCGTGAGGCAGGTTTACCACAGCGTAAAGCTGACGATATTATTACCACCGAACAACAAGATCGCTTAATGAATCATGTGAAAAAGACACAAGGTTCTGATGGCCATGCAGGACAAATCACGTTGAAACGTAAAACGACCAGTACTGCTAAAGTGGCAAGTACTTCAGGTAAGGCGAAAACGATTAATGTAGAAGTTCGCAAGAAACATACATTCGTTAAGCCAGACCCGGAACAAATTAAAGCAGAAGCTTTAGCGAAGGCTCAAGCTGAACAGCAAGCGAAAGCAGAAGCTGAACAGAAGTCAGCACCAGCTAAAAAACCTGCTGATGCACCTAAATCAGGTACAAACAATGCAAGCAAAGCGCTAGAAGCAATGCGTGCAGCTCAGAAACAAGAAACTGAGAAACAGGAAACACCTAAAGCAGCTGTTGTGGTAAAACGCAAATCAACTAATAAACCGATTGTGAAAGCAGCGGTTAAACAAGTTGAAACAGCAGAACAGAAAAAAGCGCGTGAAGCTCAAGCCGCTCAATTAAAAGCAGCTGAAGAAGCAGCACGTCGTAAGGCAGCTGAAGAAGCACAACAACGTACCCTTGAGCAAATGCGCAAGATGGCATCGAAGTATTCTTCTGAAGATACCACTGCAACCATTCGTGTGATTGATGATTCTCCACTTGCTGCTGGTCTGGTTGGCCAGGCATATGAAGACTCATTTGCGAAAGAAGACCGCGAAATTAAACGTGGTACTAACACTTCAAATACACGTTCACCGAAAAAAGGTGGTCGTCGTGGTGAAGAGCAGTCTTTCCGTGATAACTCACACAAACGTGGTTTGAAATCTAGCCAAGCGAATAAGCATGGTTTTGAAAAGCCAGTGAAAAAACAGGTTTATGACGTTGAAATCGGTGAAACGATTGTCGTTGCTGACCTGGCTGCGAAAATGGCAGTTAAGGTTCGTGAAGTCATCAAGTCACTGATGAAAATGGGTGAACTGGTTACTCAAAACCAGGCAATCGATCAGGAAATCGCGGCACTTGTGGTTGAAGAAATGGGCCATAACCCGGTACTGGTTTCTGAAACTGCAGTCGAAGATAACCTGCTTGAACAGGCTGAAGAAGCACGTGGTGCGCAAACTACTCGTGCGCCAGTTGTTACGATCATGGGTCACGTTGACCATGGTAAAACATCGCTTCTTGACCGTATCCGTCGTGCCAAAGTGGCGCAAGGCGAAGCAGGGGGTATTACCCAGCATATCGGTGCTTACCATGTAACCACGGATAAAGGTATTATCACATTCCTTGATACTCCGGGACACGCAGCGTTTACTGCAATGCGTTCACGTGGTGCCAAAGCGACTGATATCGTAGTTCTGGTTGTTGCAGCAGATGATGGCGTGATGCCACAAACTGCAGAAGCAATCGATCACGCACGTGCAGCGGGTACACCGATCATTGTTGCAATCAACAAGATGGATAAAGACTCAGCTGATCCAGATCGTGTATTGAACGAATTGACCACCAAAGAAATCGTACCTGAAGAATGGGGCGGCGACGTTCCTGTAGCGAAAGTATCTGCACATACTGGTGCCGGTATTGATGAACTTCTTGACCTGATTTTAATTCAGTCTGAATTGCTTGAATTGAAAGCGTCTGAAGAAGGTGCGGCACAAGGTGTTGTGATTGAAGCGCGTGTGGATAAAGGCCGCGGTGCAGTGACTTCTATTCTTGTACAAAACGGTACGCTGAAAGTGGGTGACCTGGTACTTGCTGGTTCATCTTATGGCCGCGTTCGTGCCATGACCGATGAAAACGGTAAGCGTATCAAGTCTGCAGGTCCTTCGATTCCAGTCGAAATTCTGGGTCTTCCAGAAGCACCGATGGCAGGTGACGAAGTTCTTGTTGTGAATGACGAGAAGAAAGCACGTGAAGTTGCCGATGCGCGTATGGATCGTGAACGTCAAAAACGTCTTGAACGTCAATCTGCAATGCGTCTTGAAAACATCATGGCGTCTATGGGCAAAAAAGATGTGCCAATCGTCAATGTGGTATTGAAAACTGATGTACGCGGTACATTGGAAGCACTGCATGTTGCATTGGCTGAGCTTTCAACGGATGAAGTAAAAGTACGTATCATCGGTTCGGGTGTAGGTGCGATTACTGAATCTGACGTCACACTTGCTGAATCTTCAGAAGCGGTTCTTCTTGGCTTTAACGTACGTGCCGACAATACTGCACGTCAGAAAGCAGATGCAGACAGTATCGACATTCGTTACTACTCAGTGATCTATCAATTGATTGATGACGTGAAAGCAGCGATGAGCGGTAAGCTTGCTCCTGAACACCGTGAAACAATCTTGGGTGTTGCTCAAGTGCGTGAAGTGTTCCACTCAAGCAAATTCGGTGCTGCAGCAGGCTGTATGGTGCTTGAAGGCGTATTACACCGTAACAAACCGATTCGCGTATTACGTGATGACGTGGTGATCTTCCAAGGCGAGCTAGAATCTCTTCGTCGCTATAAAGAAGTGGTGGAAGAAGTTCGTGCCGGTATGGAATGTGGTCTTGCGGTGAAAGGCTATAAAGACATCAAACCTCTCGATAAAATCGAAGTGTATGATGTGCAATTGATTAAACGGAGTCTTTAATGGCGGGTAGTCAACGTCTGAAGCGTATGGCGGATACGGTACAACGCGAGTTGTCTGAACTGATTCGTCAGGAGCTGAAAGATCCACGTCTGGGTGGTCTGGTGACCATCTCAGCCGTGAAGGTGAGCCCAGACTTAGGATATGCAGAAGTTTATGTCACAGTAATGGGTCGTGAACTTGGTGATGAGCAAAGTGAAGCGGCAAATAAAGAAACACTCGATGTCCTGAATAAGGCATCCGGGTTCTTGCGTCATGAACTGAGCCGTCGGATCAAGACACGTATTACACCTCGTCTACGTTTCCATTACGACAAAACCAATGCATATGGTAACTATATGTTTGGTCTGATTGCTGAAGCAGTGAAGGATTTACCTCCTGCTGAAGACAAGAAAGATGAAGAATAAGCTTTTATAAAGCGCAATAAAAAAGCCACCTTAGGGTGGCTTTTTTATTGTTGAACTTTTAAGTAGAACTGGCTAACTATTACTTTGAATCCTGGTCATTCATTTTCTTTTCATAAAATGCACGACGGCGGGTTTTCTGCCAAGGCAATGGACGTTCTAGTGTTTCTGGCACTTCACCACTCATCGAGCGCAAACGTAAATGCAAGGCCGCTTGCGCCATCAGGTTGGCAGATACCGGTGCAGTAATGAAGGCAAACAGGGTAATCAGTACTTCAGCAAAACCTAAACGACCATAGATAGCCGAAAAAATAATAGAAGCGATCAGAAAGCTTCCCAGGCCTAAGGTACTGGATTTGGTCGGTGCATGCAGACGCATAAAAAGGTCGGGTAGACGTATCATCCCAATGCCACCCACCAGCATAAAAAACGCGCCAATCAATAAAAAAATCGAAACTAGTATTTCTAAAATTAAAGGCATTTAAAAACTCCTAGTCGATGACATGTCCAGTGGTGAAATAGCGGGCAAGGGCAGCGGTAGAAACAAAGCCCAGCATGGCCACCAGTAGGGCACCTTCAAACATGAAAGTGCTGCTCCAGTAGATTCCCAGAATCACCACCAGACAGGTTGCATTTAAAAATAGGGTGTCCAGTGCCAGCAAACGGTCGACGATTGATGGGCCCATAACCAGCCGGATCAGACACAACAACATGGAGATCGTGACAGCACCCAGACAAATCAGCAATGCATATGGCAGAATGGTCATGCTTCAGCTCCTGATTGTGCGCTAAAAATTTTAATCAAAGGTTGTTCATAGCGCTGTTTGATGGTTTCAATTTCAGCCTCTTCATCATCCGTGCTTAAGGCATGGACCAGAATATCGCCCCGGTCCTGATCAATCCCCGCAGAGACTGTACCTGGTGTCGTGGTAATAATCATTGCCAGCAACGTATTCACTTCTTCATGTTCGGTATCCAGAGGAACACGAAACCATTTGGGATGCAGATTTTTGGTCGGTCCCAGTACTAAAATCGCGACTTTAATATTAGCGACAATGATGTCCCAAACAACGACCCAAAACAGGCGCATCGCTGGCACCCACCGGATATTCGGTGTGTAATCAATAAAAGGGGCGACCATTCTCGGAATCAAGATCGCCAGAAATATTGACATAAGGAGTGTGCCGGCTTCCATATTATGGGCCAGCATGATCCAGCTCATCGCCACAATGACCGAAACGAAAGGATGAGGGAACCAGCGTTGAAGTAATGATTTAGCCATTAAAGTCCCTCCGCCGGTTTAAGTTGATTGTCGTCGTATTTGTTCTGTTCAATATACTGCTTATCAATCTGACGCTGTTTAAATTCAGAAATATGATCGCCATTTAAGGTATTTTCTGAAATGACATAAGGAATCAGGTGCGCATTTGGATCAGGCGTTTCACCACCGTATTTGGTTTCTGGTAAATAACCCGGATCAAATGGCTGAACACTGATGAACTTGCCTTCAGCATCACGTTTTAACAGTGCTGCTTCATAAATCGGATTGGTTTTAATCTGTACTGCGGTCTGATAATTATATTGATAAATCGGTGCAGCAAAAACAACGTAGGCTGTCAGACTGAGCAATAATAGATAAATAACCCGGTCATTCCGTGCTGGTGCCTTGCTGGGCAAGGATTCATATTTGCTGAATTCTTCAGAATTTTCATCCTGTTCTGGTCGGCTTGAACGCCAGAACAGAATAAAACCAACCCGGGTAAAAGCCAGAATACTTAGTAAGCTGACCAGTAGAACCGTAAAGATAATCAGCATTTGATGTTCAGACTGTCCTGAAGCTTGCAGGATAAACACTTTACCGAAGAAGCCACTGAAAGGTGGCAAGCCGGCCATCATCAAGGCAATGATGAAATACACAATAGAAACCAGCTTATTCTGTTTCATCTGTGGGGCAATTTTAAAGTGATCTTTAAATTCACCGCGTTGTGAGGTAATCCAGCCACACAGGATATAAAACGCTGCGCCAATCAGGGTACTGTGCACCATATAGTACAAGGCACCTGCCCAGGCTTGGGTACTGTTCATGGCAATCGCAATCAGAATGGTGCCGACTGAAGACAGGATCATAAAGCCGACAAAACGGCGTAGACGTTCAGTCCCAATGGCACCGAATGCACCATAGAGTGATGTAATCACACCAATGGCCAGCAGACAGTTCATCAGGATCTGATGGCTGTATTCATCATCAAATACGGTGCCATTGACGCGGATAATCGCGTAGATCCCGACTTTGGTCATGATGGTAAACAGGGCAGCCACTGGAGTAGTGGCAACAGCATACGTTTTAGGAAGCCACAGGCCTACCGGTAACATGGCTGCCTTGATCCCGAACACCACAAATAGCATCAATCCGCCTGCAACGGCCAGCTTATGTTCATCGTCTGCCAAAGTTGGCATCAGACGAGCAACA
Organism: Acinetobacter sp. YH12137; assembly: GCF_013418535.1. Classification (NCBI taxonomy): domain Bacteria; kingdom Pseudomonadati; phylum Pseudomonadota; class Gammaproteobacteria; order Moraxellales; family Moraxellaceae; genus Acinetobacter; species Acinetobacter sp. YH12137. Next base: position 45,371 of record NZ_VPBW01000003.1, read on the forward strand.
TCAGCCATATTCAGGCTGCCGACACTGCCATAAATCATCCCGAGTCCGATCAGGAACATGGCAGAAGCAAGCAGGTTAATAGCCACATAATGCACACCGAGCTGAAAGCGTGCCTTGCCTTGCCCATGCAAAAGCAGGACATAGGATGCCATTAACAGGATCTCGAAGAACACGAACAGGTTAAACAAGTCACCGGTCAGGAAGGCACCACTAAGCCCCATTAATAGAAAATGGACCATGGCATGGAAATAACGCCCGCGAATATCCCATTCTTTGCTGGCATACCAAACGATTGGCAAAGCGAGTGTATAGGTCAGTACCAGCATCAAGGCAGAGAGCTGGTCCAGGACCAGCACAATACCAAAAGGGGCGGCCCATTCACTTAAAGTGTAGACACTAATTTGCCCTTGGCTGCTATTGATCAGATAGCCAATCGCCATAATCAAACCCAATAGGGTCGAAATATGACTCACGCCACGACGCCAAGGCTGACGCCAGTCGGTAATCAGAGAACCAGAACCTGGGTTACCCAACAGTACTAGAATAAAGGCAGTAAAAGCCGGTAAAAGAATACTGAAAATAGGGGTGTGTTGATTCAAGAAGTTGAGAAGATCAGTCATTACGGCTCATCCTCACGTGGGTCATGTTGCGGTATCTCTTCTTTGGAATCAACGTGATCTGTTCCTGATTCATAACGGCTACGTAAGGCCAGCTGTACAATAAAGGCGGTGGTGGCAAAACCGATTACAATTGCGGTTAAAACCAAGGCCTGAGGTAAAGGATCGGTGACCTGCGTGGTTTCGGTGAGTACTGCAGGTGAATTCATCTGAATACGGCCCATGGCAAATAAAAACAGGTTCACTGCATAACCAATCATGGCCAGTCCGAGGACCACCGGAAAGGTACGTGCCCGCAGAATCAGATAGATCCCGGTGGCAGTGAGTAGGCCAATTGCTGAGGCTAATAAAAGTTCTAAACTAATCATTCTATTATCCTCTTGGTACTGGGCCAGTCATACTTGAGTGACGGGAGTCACCCAGAACGGAAATCATCAGCATGGTCGCACCGACTACGGTGACATAGACACCGACATCAAATAGTGCAGCAGAAGCCAGATGCATATCGCCAAGTAATGGCGGATGGACATGAATATGGGCACTGGTCAGGAAAGGACGTGACCAGAACCAGGCTGCGATGCCAGTCAGGCCAGCAATAGTCAGGCCGACGCCAATCCAGATTTCATAGAGACGTCCAGATTTAGCTCCCAGCATTTTTTCTGCATGATCCTGACCAATGGCAACGTATTGAATGATCAAAGCCAATGAGGTGACCAGACCGGCAATAAAACCGCCACCCGGAAGATTATGGCCGCGCATAAAGATATACAGACTAACCACCAGTGCTACCGGCAAAATCCATGATGCAGTAATTCTTAGCATCAAAGGGGAGGGGTTAAAACGGTAAGTCAGGCCTTGGGTAATGGTGGTGCCATGAGCACGCATACCATCCATCAGACTTAGTACCCCAATGGCGGCAATCCCGAGTACGGTAATCTCGCCAAAGGTATCTAAACCACGGAAATCGACCAGAATTACATTGACGACGTTTGTACCGCCACCAAGCGGAATCGATTGTTGGATGAAGAACCAGGAAATTGAATTATGGTCACGTGTCATAACTAGCCAGGCAACTGTTGCAATTCCTAGACCTCCGCAGACTGCAATCACTGCATCTCGCCAGCGTCGGGTCGGGCTGGATTCATAAGGCGTTAATTGTGGCAGGAGTGACAGGCTCATTAGTAGCAGAACCGTCGTTACTACATCGACTGTAATCTGGGTCAAAGCCAGATCGGGTGCTGAAAAACCAATGAAAACCATGGTGACGACCAGACCGACCGCACCGCTGATCAGGATGGCTTTAATCCGTTCATGATGGAACCACAGCATCATCCAGCAGGCTGAGAACAGCAGTAACCATAGAACGATGGCCAGAACTGGTGCATGGGTCAGTTCGCGGCTACCGGTGTCGATCCCATTGACGACGAGTGGATAGCCCACCAGACCAATGGTAAACAGCACCGTCCACAAAATATAACTTTGCAGTTTGCCATTTTCAGTCGCACGGCGGAAACGTCTTGAATTCAGTAACAGATTTTTCAGGAACAGATCAAACAGTACACGACCTTGCAGTTTGCCCAGTTTCGGATCCAGATCAATTTCCCGAATTGCGCCGCCTTTGGCCAGTGCAAAATAGAAAATTGCACCGCCGAATATCGCGATGATACTCATCACCAAAGGCAGATTAATACCGTGCCAAAGGGCGAGGTGAGTGCCTTCAAAGGCGAAATTCTGGGTTGACGCTTGTGTGGTGCTATTTACAATCTTTTCGACCAGTAATCCTGGTAGCAGACCAACTGCAATACACAGAAAAGCCAGTAAGATAGCCGGTGCACGCATACCAAATGGCGGCTCATGCGCAGCTTTATTTGGGACTTGCTGGCCTAACGGACCATCAAAAAACACGCCATGTACCAGGCGAATCGAATAGGCGACAGCGAAAATCCCGGCCAGTGTTCCTGCAATAGCAGCACCGACCATGACTGGGCCACTTAAGTTTGCGACCAGTTCGGTAAAGAACATTTCCTTGGACAAGAAACCATTGGTTAATGGAATACCAGCCATGGAGGCGGCGGTGATCATGGTCAGTGTTGCGGTAAAAGGCAGCATTTGCCAAAGACCAGACAATTTTCGCAGATCACGAGTACCGGATTCATGGTCAATGATCCCGGCAATCATGAATAGGGCAGCTTTAAAGGTTGCATGGTTAATGATATGGAAAATTGCTGCTGCCACGGCCAGTGGTGAGCCAATACCCAGCAAACACATGATCAGGCCCAAGTGGCTAATAGTTGAATAGGCCAACAGACCTTTCAGATCTTCTTTAAAGATGGCAAAGAACGCTGCCACACACAGGGTAAATAACCCGATAAAAGTAACAATATTATGGAACAGTGCCGCGCCTGCAAAAATCGGCAATAAACGTGCGACTAAAAACAGGCCCGCTTTGACCATGGTGGCAGAGTGCAGATAGGCAGACACCGGCGTCGGTGCTGCCATGGCATTTGGTAACCAGAAGTGAAACGGGAACTGCGCACTTTTGGTAAAAGCACCGAGTAAAATTAATAATAATGTCGGTACAAATAGGGCATGTGCCTGAATCTGTTCGCCCATCATCAGGATCTGGTCAATCTGATAGGTACCCGTCATCTGTCCGAGCAGAATAAAACCACCCAGCATAGATAAGCCGCCCATGCCGGTAATGGTTAGAGCCATGCGTGAGCCGCGTTGGGCCGCTTCGTAATTGCTCCAGTAACCAACTAGCAGGAAGGAAGAAATACTGGTGAGTTCCCAGAAAATCAGGAGAATCAGAAGATTATTAGACAATGAAATACCGAGCATCGCTGCCATAAACAGCATCAGCAGGAAATAGAGTTTACTCAGGGAGTTTTTAGGACTGAGATAGTAATAGGCATAGATATAAATCAGGGTACCAATTCCACTAATCAGCAGAGCAAACAGCATGCCCAAAGCATCCAGCCGGAAACTGAAGTCGATTCCAAGCTGGGGTAGCCAGGACCAGGTCTGGGTAATTACCGTTCCATTAAATACAGCAGGCGCCTGACTCAACAGTAATAAGAAACTGCTGAGGCTGACGGCAATTGCTCCTAAAGCCGTTACCCCGCGTGAAAATTGCTTCAGCCACGAGACAAGGGTTGTGCCTAATACTAACGGTAACAATATAATAATTGGCAGCACACTCGTATCCATTGTCGTGATATAGGTTAAGGTCAACCTAGGGTGAATCTTTATCTTTCAAGGATTACAGGACCGCAAAGAGCGACCCAAAACTTCTCGATCTTGAAAGCCAGAATGATATTCAAACAGAATAAAACAGTTGTATTGCGCAACTTATAAACGATAGCAAATTCCGATTTTACAACGAAAATTGCAAGTAAAACCGATCATATTACAGGATAACCACAACATCAATGTTTTTATGTAGAACTTGTAGATTATACGTAAGCTTGGTTTTGATATGGGGTGCATGCTTGAACATCTCGTACAAATTTGACCGAAAATAAAGATCAAACTCCCTGCATTTATTGATAAAAATTTATAACTTCTTGATCAGGAATGCAGAAAATCAAAACCTATTCTTGCATCCTGATTTTAATTTTTAAATTGCATTATCGTTTCAGCACTAGTTAAGAAGATTGAGGCAGGCTTTGTGAATTATCCTGACTCAACAGTTGTAAAAGTTCTTGCTGCTGTTCTGTGCTTAGCTGTTCCTGAATCAGTTGCAAAACAGACTGAGCCGTCAAGTTGACTATTTCTGGTTCCTGAAGTGCATCTTCAACTTTTTCTATATCTGAATGATTTTGGCTCATCTCAAGCGGCAACTCTGCATAAAAATGATCATACTGAACCTGCATTGGATTTAGATGGATGGGATGCACCTGTTTATTTTCCAGTTTTAGACACTGAAAATCCTGAGCCTGCTCCAGCAATTCCGGCCGGTTTCCAGTCACAATAATCTGCAAGTTAGGAAACGCCTGATGCAGACGCGGTAAAATGACGGCGGCCATGTCCTGATCCAGTTGATGATCAATTTCATCAATCAGTAAAATGCCAGTACCTTCCTGACAGGGAAATAAGCTGTGCGGATTAAGCAGACAAAGGCGCCGTACAACATCTCCCACCAGTGCAATCCAGTTCCGGATACTGCTCGACAACTGCTGAAAGCTAAAGGTGTGATCCTGATAACGCACCATCAATTGCAGCTTGGGCTGGTAGTCCAGATAAATCTGGCTAAGTTCTGGTAGTACAATGGATAAAGCTTCACGCAAGGCAGTCAGGCTCGGTGTATGCATATGTGCTTTAGCTTTTTCAATTTGCTGGACCAGCTGATCTGCCTGTATATCATCCGATTGCTGTAGCGCCTGATCTAGAATCTGGTCAATGATCTTGGCACTTTGTGCATTTTCGATATCACTGATTTCACGAAACCATTCAAAGAAACGTGCAAAAGTCGTAAAAGGGATAGCAGTAATTTCATAGGCATGCGCAGTCTGAAAAATGGCCTGATTATTTTTGCTGAGTAAATTGATTTCATTGACGAAGCGTTCAGCCGGATAATAGGCGACCATAGGCAGGCCGAGCAAAGGGTCATGTTGTCTTGCCTTCTGATAAAGATTCACCATGGTATCGAGTTGCTGGGTTTCCGCTTTGGCAAAGCCAATGCCCTGACTATTTAAAGTTTTGTATAACTGCCAGGAACAGGATTGGGCAGGAGCTGCTTCTCCCTGTGCTGATTCAGGTAATGGTCCCAAATCATCAGGAAAACGCACCTGGATATCAATTTTGGATTGCAGACGATTTTGCAGGATATCCTGATCCAGCATACTTAAACCTGCGGTACGCAAGTCGCGAAAACGTGCAGAAAACCAGGTCAAAGCCTGATAACTCAAGCGCAGCAAGGTGGTTTTACCCGAACCCTGATCACCCAGAATTAAAGTCACAGGTGATTTTTGCAAATCAAAATCGAGCTGGATATTGGAAAAGTGCAGAGCATGTTTGAGTTGTATTTTTTCGATGTGCATGGATCACCTGTAGCGTGATTTTTACATCTATGTTTTACCTTAGCCGACGGCTTGGCGCAGTGACTGTGGCATCCTGATTTTCAGTTGTTGAATGAGGTCATAAATGTGATGAATATTTAAGCTTACTTTAGCACGAGTACAGGCCACGTAAAGCAGACGTAACTCTTCGTCACTAATTTTATGGTCTTTCTCATTCAGCTTGAACTGGTAGTCATCTTCAATATGCACACGATCCCATTCCAGACCTTTGGCCTTATGCGCGGTAGAGATGATGTAGTCCGCTTGTCCGATTGGGGTGATTTTGGCGAGGGCAGTTTTCAGGGGATCAGTGCCATGTTCATCGACCAGTTTGACTAAAGGCTTGATATCACTGCCTTCATTGGTCTCACAGTATTCGTGTACATCATGCCAGGAATTAAACCAGGCCAGTTCAGGTACATCAACCACACGTTTGCCCTGTTTCAGCATCGCAGCGGCATCAACAAAACGGTTTAATTTGACATGATCGGCTTGCAGGCTGACTTTATCGCCACGTACTAAACCGGCAAGTAATAGTTCCATAGCACGCGCATTGGTCCGGCATAGAATCGCATCGCGTAATTTAGTGTGCGGTTTATTGACGACTTTGGAGTTTAAGTGCGGATTACCGAGTAGGGGCACGGTTTCATTCAATGCTCCCAAAATCGCATTGGCATTTAACGCAATTTCAGGCCCGAAACGGAATGAAGTGGTCAGACGAGATTCGGGTAGCGGCAGCTGCTGCATGGCATTCACTGCGCCACGCCAGGCATAAATCTGCTGATGCGCATCGCCGACATAGATGACCTGAGTGCTACGCTGTTTCAGCAAAATTCCCAGCATCAGTGGGTCGGCATCCTGTGCTTCATCAAACAGCACATAGTCGGCAGGAATATTGGGCTCAGACAATGCCCAAAGTTTCAGGTAAATATCATGCCCAATCCCGGCCTGATGATTGGGATCAATTGACTCTAACCAACGCCGTTCAACTGCTGGATAAAGTTTCTTTTGCAATGCTTCAATATCATCTGGGTGTAGCCAGCTCGGTGCCTGAATATGTCGCGGGGCGGGATATTGCGAACTGGTCGAGCAGAAATAGCCGACTGCGTTCGCAACCAGACTGGCCAGACGCGAAGGCATCAGCACATATTTTTCATAACGTCCGCCCATCATCCGGCGCAAGGTCATGGGCTCAAGGCGATATTCTTTGGCAATAAAGCTTGGACTTAAACGCGGTAGGCGTAGTTTATCCGTGACTCCACGTGGAACACTGCGAAAAGCCAGGGAGTGGAAAGTACGGCAGTCGACACCACGATGAAACTTGTTTTGTGCTTCTGAGGCAATGGATTTATTAAACGCCAGATACATGCCGCGCCGTTCCGGCATGGCATCACTGATCATTTGCAGGGTCGTAGTTTTACCTGTGCCCGCATAGGCAATGACTTTAAAAGATTTTCCCAGACGTGCGTTATCAATAGCAGTTGCCTGCTCATAGGTCGCTTTGGGTTTTTGCAGATCATACACAGGTAGATTCATTCACGATTTAATGTTGGCGATTGGCTTTTTCAACCAGACCGGATAGACCCTGACGGCGTGCCAGTTCATTCAGGACCAGTTGCGGATCCAGGTCGAAGTAACCGAGCATCACAATGGTATGGAACCATAGATCAGCCACTTCATAGATCAGGTCATTCTTGTTGTCTTCAGAGGCTTCAGTTTTGAAATCTTTAGCCGCGATCACGGTCTCAAAGCTTTCTTCACCGACTTTTTCCAGAATCTTGTTGAGGCCTTTATGGTACAGCTTGGCCACATAAGAGGATTCCGGATCGGCTTTCTTACGCTCTGCCATCATCTCGCCCAAGTATGACAATACTTCAACCTGTTCAGACTGAGCGGTTGAGGCATTCATAGCAAGGGTATGTGGATTTGTTGATTTTTCACCATAGATTGCTGCTGGATCTTTGATTTGTACATCCACAATTTCCCAGCCATTTGGGGTTAATTTACGGTAGAAACATGATTCACGGCCGGTATGGCAGGCAATACCACCATGCTGTTCAATCTGTAAAATAATTACGTCCGCATCACAGTCCAGACGGATTTCATGCACAGTTTGGAAATGGCCAGATTCTTCGCCCTTATGCCATAACTTGTTACGTGAGCGGGAGAAATATACTGCCTGATTTTTTTCGGCAGTTAAAGCCAGCGCTTCACGGTTCATCCAGGCGACCATCAATACACGACCAGTTTGATGGTGCTGGGCAATGGCAGGGATCAGACCTTGTTCGTTAAATTTTACTTCATCGAGCCATTGCACGTTGTTCATAAGGGTTTCCATTAATTGAATCAGAATATAAAAAGATGGATAGGAAATATCCGTCCATAGTGTACGTGATCTCGTCGCATTTGCGGCAAAAATCTGTGCCTGAAAAGACAGGATGTGTCGTTGGGCGCATTCAGATTATAAACCTGAGCGGCTGAATCGCTAAAGTACAGAAATAAAATAGCCGCCAGTAGGCGGCCGGAATATTCTTGAAGAAATTACCAGTGCTCGCCCGGGAAGATCCGTGCATAGGCCTTTTGCACCCAGTTCAGTTTTTGTGGCTGACCCACTGATGCTGAAGAGCTTGGGAACAGGTTATAACCGATCGACATCAGGACATTGTTGATGTCTGGTGCAATCGCATAGGTAATCGAAGCCAGACGTCCCAGATTGGTCGCCACTTTCTTCGGACGTTTCACAATCGCATAAGCAACCAGTTCGGCTGCCTGTTCCGGAGACAGGGTAGGCACATATTTATAAATCTTGGTCGGTGCGATCATTGGTGTACGAACCAAAGGCATATAAATTGAAGTGATTGCAACTTTATGTGAATGGACTTCTGCAGACAGACAGCGGCTGAAAGCATCCAGTGCCGCTTTAGATGCGACATAAGCCGAGAAGCGGGTGGCGTTCGCCAATACACCAATCGAGCTGATATTGATGATATGACCTGCACGGCGAATCATCATTTGCGGCAGGATATTCATCACCAGGCGCACTGCACCAAAATAATTTAGCTGCATGGTACGTTCAAAATCATGAAAACGATCTACTGATTCATGCACCGCACGGCGAATCGAGCGGCCCGCATTGTTAATCAGGATATCGATATGGTCGACTGAAGCAATAATCTGTTTGGACACTTCATCAATGGATTCCATATTGTTGAGATCACATGGAAATACTGAAGCTTTACCGCCTTTGGATTCAATTTCTTTTTTTACTTGTTCTAGGGTGTCTTTGGTACGCGCGACCAGTAAAACATGTGCGCCAGCATCTGCCAGCTGATGTGCCGTCGTTAAACCTATACCACTGGATGCGCCTGTAATGAGAACAGTTTTACCTGCAATACGTTTTTCCAATTGTTTCTGTAGTCTAGTTTTCACGTTTGTTATCCCTAATTTGAAGACTGCGTTCAAATTATTTTTATTAAAAAATCAAAGATGGCTCTAAAGAGATAAGAGCGAAGATGAGTACTAATATAATAACTAATTATTTAAGAAAATCTATACATTAAACTATTGAAAATAAAATAAAAATTAGAGTAATTGCTCTAATTGTGTTCGCCGTTTCAATTGATTTTTATCATGAAAATAAATCACAAAGCAAGTGATTGTATTCAAAAAATAAATAAAAAAACTCCAGCATTTTTGCTGGAGTTTTCTGCTTTAAAATGGCGCTTAAACTGCTGCAAGAGATTGTTCCAGATCCGCAATCAGGTCATCAATGTGTTCAATTCCAATCGATAAGCGAACCATATCTTCACTCACACCTGCTGATTTGAGCTCTTCAGGATTGAGCTGGCGGTGGGTGGTGGTTGCAGGATGACAGGCGAGACTCTTAGCATCCCCAATATTGACCAGACGGGTGAACAGTTGCAGGGCATCGATAAAACGGGCACCGCCTTCACGGCCACCTTCTACACCAAAAGTCAGAATGGCAGACGGTTTACCTTTCACATATTTTTGTGCCAAAGCATGCTGCGGGTGATCTTTCAGACCGGCATAATTGACCCATTTTACTTTTGGATGTTGTTGCAAATATTCTGCAACCTTCAGCGCATTTTCGGTATGACGTTCCATACGCAGGCTCAAAGTTTCCAAGCCTTGCAGAATTAAAAATACATTTTGCGGGCTGATCGCTGCCCCGGTATTACGCAGAGGTACGACACGAGCACGCGCGATATAGGCAGCTTCACCTAAAGCTTCGACATAATTGACACCGTGATAGCTTGGATCAGGTGTATTCAGAGCAGGGAAACGCTCGGCATGTTGCCCCCATGGGAACTTGCCACTATCCACGATAATACCGCCGATCGAATTACCATGACCGCCAATGTATTTGGTGAGTGAATGCACCACGATGTCGGCACCGAAATCAAAAGATTTTTGTAGGACTGGGGTGGCAACCGTATTATCAACGATGACTGGTACGCCATATTCATGCGCAATCTTGGAAATCGCTTCGAGGTCAATAATATTGCCCAGTGGGTTTCCAATTGATTCCACAAAAACCAGTTTGGTCTTGTCATCAATTAGGCCACGTAATGCTTCCGGGTCTTGATAATCAAAGAAGCGAACTTCGATCCCTTGTTTAGGCAGCGTATGCGCAAACAGGTTATAGGTGCCACCATATAAAGTGGACACCGAAGCAATATTGTCACCCGCTTCAGCAATGGTCTGAATCGCATAGGTAATCGCAGCCATACCCGAAGCTAAAGCCAGCGCACCAATACCACCTTCCAGAGCTGCAATACGTTGTTCTAGCACCGCTGTGGTAGGGTTCATAATGCGGGTATAAATATTGCCCTGAACTTTCAGGTCAAACAGATCGGCACCGTGCTGAGTATTGTCAAAGGCATATGAGGTGGTTTGATAAATTGGCACTGCCACAGCTTTAGTAGTAGGTTCCGGGCTATAGCCTGCGTGAATCGCTAAAGTTTCTGCTTTATGAGTCATGATCGTTGGTCTTCTTGTGTTTTTAGCTGTAATGAAACTGCTCAAATATTAGCACTTGAAATATGAAGAAAAGTGCATATTTATTCAAATGAATATCTTAATTAACGATATAGCATCAATAAAATAATGCAAGTTTAGGTGTCAGAAATGCTGTTTGAAAAATAAACAGGATTAAACTTGTAACAAGGCATTAACTTCACGTGAATGGCTTATGTTTTGAAGACTTTCTGCGTATAATAGCCGATTATTTTTTCGCTCATGATTGAGCAGGGGGAGTTTGTTTCTTCCCCCATTTGGTTTTTCAATTGAGGAGTCCTACGTGGCCCAATATATTTATACGATGAACCGAGTGTCCAAGATGGTTCCGCCAAAGCGCGAAATCCTCAAGGATATCTCCTTATCATTTTTCCCAGGCGCAAAAATTGGTGTGCTTGGTCTGAACGGTGCAGGTAAATCTACTTTGCTTCGTATTATGGCGGGCGTAGATAAAGATTTCTCTGGTGAAGCACGTGCGCAACCGGGTATCAAAATTGGTTACCTCGAGCAAGAACCACCACTTGATCCAACCAAAGACGTTCGTGGCAACGTTGAAGACGGCGTACGTGAAGCACTTGATGCATTAGAGCGCCTTGATCAGGTATTTGCAGACTATGCAGATCCAGATGCAGACTTCGATGCACTAGCAAAAGAGCAGGAAAAACTGGAAGCAATTATCCAGACTTGGGATGCGCATAACCTGAATAACCAGCTGGAACAGGCTGCAGCAGCATTAAATCTGCCTGCATGGGATGCAGATGTAACCATGCTTTCAGGTGGTGAACGCCGTCGTGTTGCATTGTGCCGTTTACTGCTGTCTAAACCAGACATGCTGCTTCTCGACGAACCAACTAACCACTTGGATGCAGAGTCTGTATCTTGGCTGGAACGCTTCCTGAAAGACTTCCCGGGCACCATCGTAGCGATTACGCACGACCGTTACTTCCTTGATAACGTGGCCGAGTGGATTCTGGAGCTTGACCGTGGACATGGTATTCCTTACCAAGGTAACTATTCTTCTTGGCTGGAACAGAAAAATGCGCGTTTAGAACAAGAGAACAAGCAGGAAGAATCGTTTGCTAAAGCATTGAAAAAAGAACTTGAATGGGTTCGTTCAAATGCGAAAGGCCAGCAGAAGAAAAACAAAGCACGTATGGAGCGTTTCGAAGAGCTTAACTCTCGTGAATTCCAGCAACGTAACGAAACATCTGAAATCTATATTCCACCTGGTCCGCGTCTGGGCAACAAGGTGGTTGAAGTTGAAGGGATTAGCAAATCGTTTGGTGACAAACTGCTGTATAAAGACTTGTCTTTCACAGTACCACCAACAGCGATTGTCGGTATCGTAGGTCCAAACGGTGCAGGTAAAACTACATTGTTCCGTATGATGACGGGCGAACAGCAACCCGATACTGGTACAGTGACTTTGGGTGATTCTGTAAAAGTTGCTTATGTGGGTCAGATTCGTGACACCCTGGATGACAATAAAACCGTTTGGGAAGAAGTGTCTGGCGGTCTGGATATCCTGAAAGTGGGTGATTACGAAATTGCATCTCGTGCTTATATTGGGCGCTTTAACTTTAAAGGCCAAGATCAGCAAAAACGTGTAGGTGAATTGTCAGGTGGTGAGCGTAACCGTTTACAACTTGCGAAAATCCTGCAACAAGGTGCGAACGTAATCCTGCTCGATGAACCATCAAACGACTTGGACGTAGAAACTTTACGTGCGTTAGAAGATGCGATTTTGGTCTTCCCGGGCTGTGTGATGGTGGTATCGCATGACCGTTGGTTCCTGGACCGTATTGCGACTCACATCTTGTCATTTGAAGATGAGACTCCAGAATTCTTCACCGGTAACTATACCGAGTTTGAAGAGTATCGCCGTAAGAAATATGGCGATGATCTGGCAGCGAAGCGTCAGAAATATCGCAAAATTGGTGCTTAATCAAAGCGCATAAAAAAACCAGCTTTCGGGCTGGTTTTTTTCTTTAATATTGGACACTCATTTGGCTATAAGTATTTGATAACAGTTGTGCAGCTTTTAAATGACCTTGCTGTTTAGCCTTATTCAGCCATTCCTCAGCATGAAAATAATTCTGATCTAAACCTAGACTACCTTTAAGAAAGTGTTTACCCAGTCTATATTGCGCTTCGGCGTGACCACGTGTTGCTGCACTTAAGTAGTTCCAGAAAGCATTGCGTTGATAATTTTCTTGCTGCTCTAGCTGCGTAATTTGAAATTGTTCAGCTTGGCGTTGCTTTAAAATATGGCAAAGCTTTTCAAACTGTACAGCTTCCAGATAATAGGTGTCTGCTTCAGAAATATAATTTTCCATTTCTGAACCTGTTGGCTCATCATGAGAAAACAGAAAATGTATGACTTTTTTAAGTTTAAGCATTTTTATTCCTCACCTTTGCCATTATTAACAATTAATTAAACTATCCACTAAAGACTACAATATAAAGCGGTTTTATTTCGGTAATGAATTACATGCTTTTAGTCTCATGTTGATATTTTTGTGTATTTAATGAGCAAAAACAAGCAGTAGAAATAAAAAAACTTCATTTTAAAAGTGAAGCAAATTGGAAGAAATATGAATTTGTTGTTCTAGTCGACATTTTGATATTAGGGGTTAGAAGATTTAGTTTTACTAATAAAAAAATCTTGCATAAACATGCAAGATTTTTCGGCTTTGAAAATGAGTGAACTCTAGAAATCAGATTTCCCACTCATGATTGCATTCACGGCATTTCCATTTCTTTTGGCTTTGCATGAAAGCCTGCATGGAAATTTTAAAATCAGGCAAATCTTTATAGAACATGAAGCCTGCGATCAGACAGATAATAAACACGATCACAGTAGCGGTCTGTAAAGTCGTACCTGCACCATCTCCAAAAATCCACATCGCGATGCTAATGATGACCAGCAGCAATAATACAAACAGGGCAGGCACCAGCATGATCAGGCTTTTAGGCACGACTGGGCGCGCCGCCGGTTGACCTGGCTGAGCAACGGGCATGATTTTTGGGCTTTGACATTTAGGGCAACGATATTGCATTACTACTCCAAAATTCTAAATTACTGATTATTTTATCGGAAGATACGCAAAAACCGAAATACCGCCAATATAAAACAGACAGACAATAAAAAACCCAAGTCACAATGCTTGGGTTTTTTATTAAGATGTTGCCATCTTGAATATGGCGTCCCTACGGGGATTCGAACCCCGGTTACCGCCGTGAAAGGGCGATGTCCTAGGCCTCTAGACGATAGGGACAAATGAGGCAAATACACAGGTAAAGCAAGACTTATTTGGTGGAGTCAAGGAGGATCGAACTCCTGACCTCTACAATGCCATTGTAGCGCTCTACCAACTGAGCTATGACCCCAGTCTGTGTGAGCGCTATATTATGGATATAACGCTTAGACGTCAACTAAAAAATAAATTAAGCTTGATCAACTGCTTCATTTTTCGGCAGTTTCAGACTCTCATTCAGTTTTTCCCAAGCTTTTACTTCTTTCTTGCTAGGAGCACCGACCACTTCCAGCGCGTGGCGCAGACGGGCAAAAGTTAGATCCGGACCAATAGTGACCATGGTCTGCATGACTGGGGTAGAAGCGGTTGAACCGGCAATCGCAATAAAGAACGCTGGCATAAAGTCACGTAATTTAATGCTCATCTGATTCGCCAGATCCATCAACGTTTGGCTAACAGTGTCATTGTTCCAGGTGAACAGGCTTTCTAGACGCCAGATCGCAAATTGCAGGCTTTGACGCACTTGTTCTTCAGAAAGTTTTTTGCTTTCGAACTGTTCTTTAGTCAAAGTCGGGAAATGGTTGAAATAGTGCGCTGACCAGTTCACTGCTTCAGACAGCAGATTGATCCGTGGTTGAATTGCAGCAGCGATTTCTTCCAGTTTGGCACGGTCTGCTTTCCAAGCCAGTAAGGTATCTAACAGTTCAGCAGGAGAGAGAGCTTTAATCCATTGGCCATTTAACCAGTTGAGTTTCTCAATATCGAAGATAGGACCACCCAGAGAGACACGGTTAATGTCAAAGTGTTCAATCATTTCAGCCAAAGTGAATTTTTCACGCTCATCTGGCATTGACCAGCCCATACGGCCTAGATAGTTCAGCAATGCTTCTGGCAATACGCCGATATCTTTGTAGTAGTTAATTGAGGTCGGGTTCTTACGTTTAGACAGTTTTGATTTGTCTGGGTTACGCAGTAGAGGCATGTGGCACAGGACTGGCATGTCCCAACCAAAGTATTTGTACAGCAACTGATGTTTCGGTGCAGATGGAATCCATTCTTCACCACGAATCACATGCGTAATTTGCATCAGGTGATCATCAACCACGTTTGCCAAATGGTAAGTTGGCAGACCATCCGTTTTTAGCAGAATTTGCATGTCGACTTGCGCCCATGGAATTTCTACTTCACCACGGAGCATGTCATTAAAGGTACATACCCCTTCAGTCGGCACTTTCATACGGATCACGTGCGGTTCACCAGCTGCCAGACGACGTGCCACTTCTTCTTTAGACAGTTTTAGACCGCGGCCATCATAGCGTGGAGTTTCGCCACGAGCCTGCTGTTCAGCACGCATTTCATCCAGTTCTTGCGCTGTTGCGAAGCAGTAGAAGGCATGACCTTTATCTACCAGTTCTTCTGCGTATTTTTTATAGATGCTCATGCGTTCTGACTGACGGTACGGTGCATGTGGACCACTGACATCTGGACCTTCTGACCAGTTCAGGCCTAACCAGCGTAGGGAGTCCAGAATCATTTTTTCAGATTCAGGAGTAGAACGCAGCTGATCCGTATCTTCAATACGAAGAATGAATTCGCCACCGTGCTGTTTGGCAAAACACAGGTTGAACAGGGCAATATAGGCAGTTCCCACATGCGGGAAACCGGTAGGAGAAGGTGCAATACGAGTACGAACAGTCATAACCGGATCTAATCTTAAATATAAAATTGCAGCTATTATAACGAAAAAGCCACATCACTTAATGCTTTATTCAACATTGAATGATGCGGCTTTTCAGGATGAGCAAAATATAACGAATGTGGAGAACTAAAACTAAGTCTTATGAATTGCTCGGAGAAAAGATACTTTGCACAAAGCGGGTAAAGCGCAAGTTTTGAGCTGCAAAAAAGCTTTGAGTCGGATTTGATTTGAACGCAGTCAGCGCTTTAAGTTCATCCTCAGTATGAAAAGCATTTTTATCAGCTTTATGTTGCTGAATTGCTTTTTCAATTGGTGAGGTTTTCACTTCAATTGCACTTACAGAGGCTTTAGGTAGCTCTGTTTTCACAACTACGGCATGGCCAAGTTGAATCGAGAACAGCGTGATAAGACTTAGGATGCTGGCTGTAAATATTTTAAATTTCATATCCAAACTTCCTCCTTGGCTTTGGTTAATCTTGTTTTGTTAAAAATGTTGTTATAATACTGGCTACAATCTAATCACATTCAGATATGAAAAAGTAGAACCAAGTCACATTTTTTACAAAAAACTAATATTTCTCTGTGGAAAATTACTAAATCTCAGGATTTCCACATTTAAGTTGCCTATTTGTAACAGATAACTGTGTAGAGATCGTGAAGAACTGTCTTATATTGTAGCAGGATATTAAATTTTTAGGGGAAAATGTATCCGAAATGAATTGTGAGCATATATATCAAAAATAGAATATGATTGGATAAAATATTATAAACACATGATTGTTAAGTAATTTTTTTGTTTATATAGTGCTGAGTAAATTAGCAATGAGTGCCCATCATGAAAAAGATAATAACTTCTACTATCTCCAAGTGAAAGAGGACTCCACCCGTCAGTCAGGGTGGAGGTGAATTTCACAAATTTCAACCTTGTTGATTCTGAATATATTGTTTGATTATTTCCAAAGGCGCACCACCACAAGACCCTGCAAAATATGATCTTGACCATAAAACAGGTTTTGTATAATTCCCTCTCAAGTCTAAAAACTCATTTCGCATTCTTCTACTTGTTACAGACTTTAAATTATTAACCAATTTGCTTAACTGTACCGTTGGTGGATACTGAATAAGCATGTGAACATGGTCGGATTCACCATTACATTCCTTTAATTCAGCATCAAAATCTTTACATATTTCAGTTGCACACTCATTGAAATATTTATGATGCAACTCACCTAGTATTTTTTTTCGATATTTCGTTATAAAAACTAAATGAACATGAAGATTAAAGGCTGAATGTCGGTTTTTATATATCTCACTCATTGAAAAAATATACCTAAAATGTTAGAATCAGCACCATATTACCAGATACACACTCATTAATGAAAATCAATAAAGCGTATAAATTTAGGCTTGAGCCTAATGTCGAGCAAGAGGTTATTTTAAATAATCTCGTTGGCTCTGCACGCTTTGTTTGGAATCAAATATTAGCAATTTCATTTGAAATGTTTGCTCAAAATAAACACATTAATGCGGTGAATCTAGTAAAAAAGATAACAGCACTGAAAAAGAATCCTCAGTTTAGCTTTTTAGATGGAAATTCAAATGCTGTGTCACTTCAACAAAAAGTTCGTGATCTTGCATCAGCATGGGGGAAGTTTTTCAACCCTAAAGAACATGCTCGACTAAAAGAAAAAAAGCGCAAACCTAAGAAACCTAAATTTTTTAAATTGGCTGATGGTACTGAGGTTCAGTTGCGCCCACTTATGCCTAGATTTAAGAAAAAATCAGACGGTTATGATTCCATTCGCCTTGTACAATTCGATAAATACTGTTGGGTTAAAGGAAATAAACTCAAACTCCCTAATGGCGTAGGTGTTATTAAATTCAGGAAGTCGCAAGAGATTCTAGGCACAATAAAAAATGTGACGATCAGTAAGGTGTCAGGACGTTGGTACGTTTCATTCTGTACTGAAACAGAACTTACTGAAATGCCGATCCACCCATCAAAATCAGCGATTGGTGTTGATCTTGGTGTTAAGAAATTAATCACTACCTCAAATGGTCAGGTCTTTGACCCGATCAATAGCTTTAAAACCAATCAGATTAAATTAGCTAGACTTCAACGGAAGCAGAGAAAGAAAGTTAAATTTAGTCAAAATTGGAAAAAACTGAATTTTAAAATCAATAAACTACATCATCACATTGCCAATATTCGTCATGACTACTTGCAAAAAATCACTACAACGCTCAGCAAAAACCACGCAATGATTGCTGTTGAGGATTTAAAAGTAGCAAATATGTCGAAGTCAGCAAGTGGCACAATCGAAAATCAAGGAAAGAATGTAAAAGCTAAGTCAGGCTTAAACAAATCAATCCTAGATCAAGGTTGGGGCATGCTCGTTAGTATGTTGGAATATAAGCAACAATGGCGAGGTGGATTACTTGTAAAAGTTGATCCGAAGTACACAAGTCAAACCTGCTGTGAATGTGGTCATGTAGCAAAAGAAAACCGACAAACTCAAGCTAAATTTGAGTGTGTCGGATGCGGTTATGTTGCGAATGCGGATTTAAACGCATCTCGTAATATATTGTCGGCAGGACATGCCGTTTTGTCTGTGGAGGGTGGATGCGGTAAAGGTCGCCCTAAGAAGCAGAAAGCAAGCGAAATCCGTGAGGAAGTCGCCTAAGAGCTTTGCTTTTAGAATCCCCCACTTGAGTGAAAACGAAAGTGGTGGGAGTATGTCAATTATATTCACCAAAAGGGCAGGAGCTGGCAGCGAAATATTACTTCCGTCCACGTGATGCTAAAGCAGCAGCAAAATATGCGGCGCAATTCCCAAAAATCCAGACTTTTACCATTGATAAAGTCTTTGGCGGCTGGGCAAAAGCGCAGAAAACCCATTTTGTGAATGGAGCCATCTACGATCAAATCTCTGCGGAAAACCGTAAATAATTCTAATTACTGAACCATAAGTAGAAAGCGGATAATTTATTATCCGTTTTTTTTATATCTAAAGCATAAAATGCTATAAAAATAGAATAAGCCTTTAATTTAGATATTTTTATTATATAAAACATGAAATTAAAACAAAAAATAACTAAATATTACCCTGTATGCACTTTGTTTGCTCAATTGCGAAAAATAATTTTATTTCATATAGTTATATCTAATGAAGATAATCTCCCGATGCTCTTATGAAAACTCAATTAAAATCACTGGTTAGTGCTGCCTTATTGGCAACAGGTCTGACATTTACTGCAACTGCGAGCCAAGCCGCGGATCGTGAATTCCTGAACGTTTCTTATGATGCGACCCGTGAATTCTATGACGAATTCAACAAATCTTTTGGTGCCTACTGGAAAAAACGAACCGGTATTGATGTGAACTTTAAACAGTCTCACGGCGGTTCAGGTAAACAGGCCCGTTCTGTGGTTGACGGTTTAAAAGGTGATGTGGTGACCTTGGCATTGGCAAACGATATTGAAGAGATCGTAAGATCTGGTCAGATCCAGCCAGGCTGGCAAAAAGAGTTCCCGCACAATTCTGCACCTTATACTTCAACGATTGTCTTCATGGTACGTAAGGATAACCCCAAAGGAATTAAAGACTGGAAAGATCTGACTAAACCGGGTGTAGAAATTATTACACCAAATCCGAAAACTGGTGGCTTGCCACGTTGGGTTTATCTGTCAGCTTGGGGTTATGCAGAGAAACAGCCGGGTGGTAGCAAAGCCAAAGCCCAAGAATTTGTCGGCAAGCTTTATAAAAACGTCAAAGTGATGGACTCTGCTGCACGTGCATCGATGACCACATTTGCTGAACGTAATATTGGTGATGTGTTGTTAACTTGGGAAAATGAAGCCCTAGTAACACAAAAAACTCTCGGTAAAAATAAGTTTGATATCGTTTATCCATCTTTGACCATTCTGACTGAACCCTCTGTAGCCATCGTAGATCGTACCGTAGATAAAAATGGCAATAAATGGTTAGCTAAAGGTTATATCAACTATCTTTACTCTCCACTTGGTCAGGACATGGCAGCACGACATTTCTACCGTCCACGTAATGAGAAAGTATTAGCCAAATATTCATCACAGTTCCCAAAAATTAAAACCTTTACCATTGATGAAGTATTCGGTGGCTGGGCCAATGCACAGAAAACTCACTTTGTGAATGGCGCAATCTTCGACCAGATCTATAACTCGAAGCGTTAATCTGTTGATTAGAAAATAAATTTAAAATATAAAAAAGCTTCCTCGATGGAGGCTTTTTTATCGGCTGTCGAAAAATAAAAACGGTTTTCTCTATAGAAATTAATATTTATCTACAAAAAGTCGTTTGGAGCTTTAGCTAAACAGAGTGATAATGTGCAGTTAAATTTTTCGCCCTATTGATTGAGTTTTTATGTCACATATTTCTGTATTACTTCACGAAACGATTGATGCCTTACTGGCTGGTCGCAATACGGGAATTTATGTGGATGGAACCTTTGGTCGCGGTGGGCATACACGTTTATTACTTTCCAAATTAGATGAAAATGCACGCGTCTATGCTTTCGATAAAGACCCGCAAGCATTGGCTGTTGCCGCAGAACTGGAACAGGGAGATTCACGTTTTAAAATTATCCATGCCAGCTTCGCTGATTTAAAACAGGCATTAGCTGAGCAGGGTATTGAAAGTGTAGATGGTGTGATGGCTGACTTAGGGGTGTCTTCACCGCAGCTGGATCAGGCAGAACGCGGTTTCAGCTTTATGAAAGATGGCCCGCTGGATATGCGTATGGACAACTCGCAAGGTCCGACTGCAGCAGAATGGCTGGTGGATATTGAAGAAGAAGCACTGGCCAATGTGATTTTTCAGTATGGGGAAGAGCGTTATAGTCGTCGTATAGCCAAAGCGATCAAGGCTGCCGGATATATTGATACCACAGCCAAACTGGCGGAAATTGTGAAAGTTGCCCATCCAAAATGGGAAAAAAATAAACATGCTGCCACCCGAACTTTCCAGGCAATTCGTATTGCTATTAATAAAGAATTAGAAGATATTGAAACTTTCCTCCCTCAAGCGGTTGAAATTTTAAAACCAGAGGGACGTTTGGCTGTGATCAGCTTTCATTCATTAGAAGACCGGTTGATTAAACAGTTTATTCAAAAAGAATCAACGCTTGAAGAAGATTCAGGCTGGGGAATGCCGCAACAACAAAAGGATACGCGACGTTTAAAGAAAATCGCCCGGGTCAAGGCAAGTGATGAGGAAGTTAAAGCCAATCCTCGTTCACGTAGCGCATGGCTGCGCGTGGCAGAACGTTTAGCTTAATAGGCACATCATGAAAACTGAAGTGGTTGATAAAAAAACAGAAAAGTTATGGCTGAAAAAAGTCATTATTTACCTCATATTGATATTGATGGTCTTCATCAGTGCGGTATTTGTCGTCTTCCAAGTCTTTGAATACCGTCAGGATAACCGCAAACTAAGTACCTATCTGCGCGAACGGGATGACCTGAATGCAGAGTGGGGACGTTTGCTGATTGAACAGCAGACCTTTGGTGCGACCGCGCAGATTGGTACCCGTGCAGTGACCCAGTTAAGGATGTATTCACCTCCGATTTCACAGAGTGTCGTGATTTCCTTACCACAACCTTCAGATGAGAAAAAATAAGGCTAGCGCTCGAACATGGTAGACAAGAGAAAGAAGCAACCGGTACGTAAAAAGCAGTCCGTCACCGAGAAAAATGCCTTAAATGTTTATATCAACCGTTTTTACATCATGTGGGCTGTGGTGCTGCTGTGTTTTGTGACACTGATCGGCCGAGCTTTCTATGTGCAGATTATCAATAAAGACTTTCTGCAAAATAAAGCCAATGCCAATATTTTACGAACCAATACCATCAAGGCCATGCGTGGCGTAATTTATGATCGTAATGGTATTCCGCTGGCGATCAGTACGCCGATTATGAAAATCGTGATTGACCCACGTGACTATTTTGATAATAAAAAACTCTATGATGAAACCATGCTGGCACTACAGAAAGAGCCGAATAGCCGTAAACTGAAACGCCAGCTCCCAGATAAAAACCTGAATCTGGATGAGCTGGCTGATGCAGTGGGCATGGATCGTGCTGAATTGCGCAAAAAGATGGAAGAGCGTCCACGTTCACGTTATCTGATCCTGAAAAAAGAAGTGCCGCCACAACAGGCGGAACTGATCATGAAGCGTAATTTCCAAGGTGTGTATACCGAGAAAAACTATAAGCGCTATTATCCTCAGCCCCAGCCAAACTCCCAGATTATTGGTCTGACCAATAGTGAGGGAATTGGGATCGAAGGTCTGGAGATGCAGCTGAATACCCGTCTTGCCGGTCAGGATGGTGAACAGCAGATTATCCGTGATAAAAAAGGCAACCGCGTTAAAGAACCGGAAGTGATTAAAGAAGTGGAGCCGGGTGAAAATATTACCCTGAGTATCGACTCACGTTTACAGTACATTATGTATCGTGAACTCACTGCAGCAGGCGTCGCCAATAATGCCCGCTCCGCAACAGCGATTGCAGTCGATGTCAAAACCGGTGAAATTCTGGCAATGTCTTCTTGGCCATCTTATAACCCGAATGACAAGAATGGCTTATTAAATAAAGACGCAATGCGTAATCGTGGCGCTGTCGATTCCTTCGAGCCGGGTTCAACCATGAAGCCGCTAACTGTGGCGATGGCTCTAGAGAGCGGGAAATATACGGCCAATTCGGTCATCAATACGAGTCCAGGTAGTATGCGGGTCGGAAACCACACTATTCGTGATACGCATAACTATGGTCAGTTGACGTTGGGTGGGATTATCCAGAAATCATCAAACGTCGGAGTAGCTAAATTAGCTCTGTCACTGCCGTATGAAACTTTACCGACTTTCTATAAACGTCTTGGTTTTGGTCAGCGTTCCGCAGTGAAATTTCCGGGTGAAAGTTCCGGTCTGATTCTGCCGCCAAGTAAATGGAATGTGTCTGAAGTAGCAACCATGGCCTATGGTTATGGTCTGAATGCGACTGTGCTGCAACTGGCTGATGCCTATGCCATGCTGGCGAACAAAGGTGTGAAAGTGCCTTTAAGCCTGTATAAATTAGAAGAACAGCCACAAGGCGAGCAGATGATTGATCCACAAATCGCAGAACAGGTTCTGCTGATGATGGAAACAGCAACTTTGCCTGGTGGTACAGCAACCCGTGCAACCGTACCTGGTTATCGTGTTGCAGGTAAAACGGGTACTGCGCATAAATTGCGTGCCGACCGTAAAGGTTATTCAACCAGTGAATACCGTGCCTTATTTGCCGGTGTAGCACCCGTGAGTGATCCGCGTATTGCTATGGTGGTGGTCGTGGAAAATCCGCAAGGGTCTTATTATGGTGGTACGGTATCTGCACCTGTCTTTGCCCGTGTGATGCAGGAATCTTTACGCCTGCTAAATGTCCCGTTGGACAAACCTTTAGAATCTCCCAAAGTCCAGTAAATAGGTGATCAATGTCCATTACATTTCAAGATCTCTACGCCGTTCAAGAACCTGCTGAATGGATGCGACAATCCTTTCAGGGTTTCGAACTGGACAGTCGCAAAGTTAAACTGGGGCAAATTTTTATTGCTCTGACCAGCTTGTCTCAACCTGAAAAAACCGCAGAATATGCCAAGAAAGCCCTGTCATTAGGCGCGTTAGCAGTGATTTCAGAACAAGAGCTAGGTGTTACTCCAGCTTTGGTAGTACCCAATGTCCGTCACTTGATGGGCGAGTGGCAAAAGCGCTATCTGCAAGCGACTCAGCCAGTCAAGGCTGCCCGTATTCTGGCCGTAACTGGTACCAATGGTAAAACCACAATTTCCCGTCTGGTTGCTGAGTTGCTGATGCTGCAAGGCAAAGCTTGTGCAGTTATGGGGACTACAGGGAATGGTGTTTTGCCGAATCTGGAAGCCTCTTCTCATACCACACTGGATGCCCTGCAATTGCAAAATGCCTTGCATGCCTATGCACAGGCAGGCGCGGAATTTGCTTCAATTGAAGCGAGTTCGCATGGTCTGGAGCAGGGCCGTCTGAATGGTTGTGCGATTGAAATTGCGGCTTATAGCAATTTAAGTCGTGACCATCTCGACTATCACGGTACGCTGGAAGCTTATGCAGAAGCAAAATCGCGTTTATTCAGCTTTGAATCTCTGAAAGTTGCAGTCATCAATATTGATGACGCACATGCAGAGGTGATGCTGAATACTGCAAAAGCCAATCCGAATCAGCCGAAAATTCTGACTTATTCTTTGTCGCAAGCAGCTGATTATCAGGTTCAGGATATCCAGTACAGTATTTCCGGTGCTGAATTCAAACTGATCACTGCACAAGATACATTTACTGTGCATAGTCCTTTGCTGGGTCATTTTAATATCGAAAATCTGGTTGCCAGCCTGGTTGTGGCAGAGCAAGCCGGTTTTGCATTAGCCGATTTAATCGCAACTGTGCCCGAGCTGAAAGGTGCCCCAGGCCGTATGCAGGTCATTCGTGATGATGAGCGTTTATTTGTTGTGGATTATGCACATACTCCAGATGCCCTCACTCAGGTCTTGCTTACGCTGAAGCGCCATGTCAGTCAAAAACTCTGGGTTGCTTTTGGTTGTGGCGGTGACCGTGATCGTGGCAAACGCCCGTTGATGACTCAAGCAGCCCTCGAAGGTGCTGATATTGCAGTGCTGACTTCGGACAATCCACGTACTGAAGATCCAAACCAGATTTTCGCTGACATGAAGCAGGGTATCGATTTTTCAGACAAAAGCTATCATGAAATTCATGACCGTCGTGAAGCAATCCGCTTTGTAGTCGACCAGGCGCAGCCAGGTGACATTATGGTGATTGCCGGTAAGGGACACGAAAATTATCAGGAGATTGATGGGGTGCGACATTGGTTTGATGATGTGGTCGAGGTACAGGCCGCAATTGATGCCCAGCATCACAACCGTGATTTAGCATTTCCAGCGCATTAGGATTTCACATGCATACTTCAACAACAAGTACCGTGCCTCTAGAGCCATGGACAATTGAACAGTTACAGCAAGCCACTCAGGGTTATTGGCTGAATGATAAAAAACCTGAAAGTCAGATTAAGCGGATTTTAACTGATTCCCGTTATGCCGAAGCAGGTGACGCTTTTCTGGCACTCAAAGGTGAGCGTTTTGATGCGCATGACTTTATTGCTCAAGTGGCTGAGAAGGGCTGTGGAATCGCGATTGTCAGCCAACCTGTTGACGCAGATATTTGCCAGCTAGTAGTTGAAGACACTCGTCTGGCACTGGGTCATCTTGGCGCTTATCGTCGTCAGCTAAATCCACAGCTCAAGGTCATTGCTTTGACAGGTAGTAGCGGTAAAACCACGACCAAGGAAATGCTGGGCAGTATCCTGTCGCGTCTAGCTCCTACTTTGGTCACTCGAGGCAACCTGAATAATGATTTGGGTGTCCCAATGATGTTGCTGGAACTGCGTGCTGAACATCAGTATGCGGTGATGGAACTGGGTGCGAGCCATCAGGGTGAAATTGATTACACTTCCAATCTGGTACAGCCACATGTGGCCGGCATCATTAATATTGGTACCGCACATTTGGGTGAGTTTTGTGGTCGTGATGGAATTTGTCGCGCCAAGTCTGAAATCTATTCACATATTTCTGAAACTTCGATTGTGCCTGCAGCGGATGATTATGCCGAGCAGATCCGTGCAGCCGTCAAAACCGAGAAAACTTTGAGTTTTGGTCAGGGCGGTGACATCTATGCAACTGACGTAGAATTACATCCGCAATCTGCGACTTTCACGCTAAATACACCACAAGGCAGTAAAACCGTAAATCTGCCATTTGCTGGTGAACACAATGTGCAAAACGCAACTGCAGCAGTGGCTTTCTCTTTGGCGATTGGTATCAGTCTGGATGATATCGTGGCTGGCCTTGAGCAGGCCGTTGGTGCCAAAGGTCGTTTGAACTTTATACCGCATAAAGATTTTTTATTTATTGATGATACCTACAATGCCAATCCAAGCTCGATGCGTGCAGCGGCTGAAGTTTTAGCGCAGCAGCAGGGTATTCGA
Organism: Acinetobacter sp. YH12137; assembly: GCF_013418535.1. Taxonomy (NCBI): domain Bacteria; kingdom Pseudomonadati; phylum Pseudomonadota; class Gammaproteobacteria; order Moraxellales; family Moraxellaceae; genus Acinetobacter; species Acinetobacter sp. YH12137. Next base: position 71,139 of record NZ_VPBW01000003.1, read on the forward strand.
GTGATGGTGACCGGTGATATCGGTGAACTAGGTTCATCTGCCGCGATCGAGCATTATAAACTTGGTCGGGATCTAGTATCGGTCAAAGGCATTAATTTTGTGGTGGCTGTGGGTGAATTTGCTCCAGCTGTACAAGAAGGTGCACGTAGTACGCAATATGGTAAGAAAATGCAAGCTTTCCTGAATCAGGAGCAGGCTTTACCGTTTTTAATTGATTTGATTGAAACACATCATCCCCAGCCAATGTCTTTCCTGTTCAAGGGGTCACGTTTTACCCATATGGAAACATTGATGGCTGCATTGATGGAGAAACTCTAAATGCTGTTATGGCTATTTGATCATCTGGCGGGCTTTGATAGCACGTTTCAGGTGGTTCGTTATCTAACTTTACGTGCTTTGCTCAGCGTCTTGACCGCTATGACTATCGGTTTGGTCTTGGGTCCGATCATGATCCGTAAATTGCAGGCACTAAAATATGGTCAGGCAGTAAGTTCGTTTGCTCCTGAGAATCATGCCAAGAAAATGGGTACACCGACTATGGGTGGGGTGTTAATCCTGCTCTCGATCGGGATCTCCACCTTACTGTGGGCAGACCTGACGAATCCTTATGTCTGGATTGTGCTCTCGGTGATGGTGATTTTCGGCGCCGTGGGCTGGGCGGATGACTGGATTAAAATCCGTTATAAGGACAATGCCGGCCTACCTGCACGCAAGAAATTCTTCTGGACATCAGTGGGTTCTTTGGGTGCTGGTATTGCACTGTATGTGATCGCACAGCAGCAACCGAATCCGGTTGTGACTGCCAATATGCTGGATGTGCTGATTCCATTCTTTAAGGATCACACCATTCCATTGTCCGTGATTCCGCTGGGAATTGGCTTCATTATTTTCACTTACTTCGTGATTAATGGTGCATCCAATGCCGTAAATCTGACCGATGGCCTGGATGGTCTGGCGATCATGCCAATTGTTCTGGTTGCAGCAGGTTTAGGGGTATTTGCTTATCTGGCAGGCGATGTACGTTTCGCTAACTACTTACATATTCCTTATGTGAAATATTCTTCCGAACTGGTAGTCATCTGTGCTGCGATGATCGGTGCCGGTCTGGCATTCCTCTGGTATAACGCTCATCCAGCTCAAGTGTTTATGGGTGATGTGGGTGCGTTATCTTTAGGTGCAATGCTGGGTACGATTGCCGTGATGGTACGTCAGGAAATCGTGTTTGCGATTATGGCAGGTGTATTCTTGGTGGAAGCAATTTCAGTCTTCCTGCAAATCGGTTCATTAAGAATGCGTAATAAACGCGTATTCCTGATGGCACCTTTGCATCATCATTATGAAAAGAAAGGTTGGCGTGAAACTCAAGTCGTCATTCGTTTCTGGATTATTACGATTATGCTGGTAGTTTTGGGCCTAATGACCTTAAAATTACGCTAAGAAATGCATTTGAAAAAGTCGGCGCATGCCGGCTTTTTTGTTTTGGAGAAATTAAAAAATGAACCTACTGATGTGTCCTGTTTGTCGTGAGCAGTTACGCTTAAATGAACGTACATGGCGCTGTGACAATCAGCATAGCTATGATGTGGCCAAGCAGGGTTATGTGAACCTGCATGTGGTGCAGCATAAACATAGTAAAAATCCGGGCGATACGCCTGAATCTGTGCAGGCACGCCGTGCATTTCTGAGTGCAGGTCACTATGCACCTCTGCAACAGGCTGTGGTTAAGAAAATCCGTGAGCTGCGGATTGAAAATCTGCTCGATATTGGTTGTGGCGAAGGCTATTACACCAATGCCATGCAGGCTGAAGTCATGCAATGTGTCGGCGTAGATATTGCCAAAAATGCAGTTCAGGTTGCAGCTAAACTGAATAAAGAAATTACCTGGGTGGTAGGGACAGGGGCAACCTTGCCGGTATTGGATCAATTCATTGATCTGTGTACCAGCTTATTTAGCCCGATTCCGAAACAGGAAATCTTGCGGGTATTAAAGCCAAAATCTTATTTGATGGTAGTGACGCCTGCACCACAACATTTGTACGCGATGCGTGAAGCCTTATTTGAGGAAGTGAAAGCACACGAGCCACAGAAATTTGTTGAGCAGTTGCAGGATGTATTTAATCTGGTAAGTGAACAGGTGATTGATGCGCCAATGACTTTGCCTCAAGCGGATTTAAAAAACCTGATTGCTATGACTCCCTATGCTTATAAAGCCAAACCTGAACGCCGTTTGGCACTTGAGCAGCAGGATCAATTCAATTTAATGGCCCAATTCCAGATTTATGTATTTCAGAAGAAGTAAATCGGTTATTTAGAAATAAAAAATCCCTCATTATTGAGGGATTTTTTATTGGTTCAGATTATTCAAGTTCTTCAATCAAGTTTTCCAAAGGATCCACCACCCGATTTGGTTGTAGTGGCTGGTCTCTTGGCGCCACTCTTTCATCATCCGGTATGCGGATTTCCTGATCAGGCAAATCTTCAAAATCATTGCTTTGTCGCTTAGGTGCTACAACGGGGGCAGGGCGATACAGAGGCGTCGCTAAAGGTGGAGAAGACGGATCATGCTGTTCCTGCTCACCTTGCACTACTTTATTACGGTTAATAGGTGCTTTAGCATTACGATCCAGGCGAACCCAAGCTTCTGGTGTACCTTTTAAGGCATTACCCATAAAGTCGGTCCAGATTGGTAAGGCTGCCACGCCACCGTATTCACGGCGACCTAAAGTTTTTGGCTGGTCGAAACCGACCCAGGCAACGGTGACCAGCTTGCCATTAAAACCTGCAAACCAGGCATCTTTGGCATCATTGGTGGTACCGGTTTTACCCCCAATATCGCTACGACCAATTCTTAAAGCAGCACGTCCCGTACCATGCTGAATCACATCACGCAGGATATTGGCCATATCATAAGCAGAACTAGATTTTAAAATACGTTCTGCCTGACGGTAATTACTGTCTTCAGCCGAGATTTTTGGTGTCTCTGGTTTTTGCGCTAGGGTCTTGTTATTGATTTCAATTGCTTCATCATCAGGAGTGAGTGCGCCTGTTGGTTGAGGACTTTCTTCCTGAGCATTAATACACGAGATGCAGGCATATTCAGGCTTAGCCTCAAAAATAGTCTTGCCATAGGCATCTTCGATCCGCGTAATAAAATGTGGCTGAATCCGATAACCGCCATTGGCGAACGTAGCATAACCAGTAGCCATTTGGATTGGTAAAACCTGAGGTGTACCTAGAGCAATGGTATAGTTCCGTGGAATCTGGTTATCCTGCAAGCCAAAATCCATAAATAACTGACGGGTACGTTCAATACCGACGGTTTGTAATAGACGAACTGAAACCGTGTTACGTGACAGATATAAAGCACGACGTAAAGGAATCATCCCTAAATAACGGCCATCCGAATTACGCGGACTCCATTTACCAATAGTAATCGGTACATCATTGACCATAGTGTGTGGAGTCATACCACGTTCTAAAGCCAGAGCATAAACAAAAGGCTTAATGGTTGAACCCGGTTGACGCCAGCCTTGAGTCGCGCGGTTAAATTTGGATTGATAAAAATTATAACCACCGACAATGGCTTCAATCGCACCATTATTCGGGTTCAAGGCAATTAATTGGCCCTGTACCTGAGGCGTTTGTACCAGTGCCCAGGAACTTTTATTCTCATTAGGCCTTAAACGAACAATATCTTTAACTTTGACAATCTGTGATGCTCTGCTTGGTGCAGCACCTACACTATCTGCACTACGATAAGGACGGGCCCAGGACATGCCTGACCAAGGCACAGTTACGGTTGTACCATCCTGCATCAACGCTTCAAAGCTATTATTATTGACCTTGGTCACTTCAGCAGGGTAAGTGTTGGCATAGACACGGAAATTTTGCAGGGGCTGATCATGAGCCTCAGCACCTCGCCAGCCATGACGACGATCATAAGCTTCTAAACCGTCCTGTACCGCCTGTTCAGCATAAGCCTGACGTTCACTATGGATCGTCGTGTAGACTTTATAACCTGAATCTATGGCCTGTTCACCAAAATTTTCTACTAGTTCGGAGCGAACCATTTCACCGACGTAGGGAAATTTGTTACGCGTACTGCGGTCAGGCATATCTAGGTTAATCGGTTCAGCAATGGCTTCCTGATATTGGCTTTGATTCAGATACCCCAATTGCAGCATGCGACCTAAAATCCAGTTACGGCGTTCTAATGCACGTTTAGGGTTGGCCACCGGATTATAACGAGAAGGTGCTTTAGGTAGGCCAGCAATCATTGCCATTTGCGCAATCGAAAGCTCATCTAAACTTTTGTTGTAATAGATTTTCGCTGCTGCCGCAATGCCGTAAGCATTTTTCCCCAAGAAAATTTTATTGACATATAAAGTCAGAATTTCTTCTTTACTTAAATTCTGTTCTATTTTACGTGCCAGGAAAATTTCAGTCAGCTTACGCTTTAAAGTACGTTCGGGACTTAAATAGTAGTTTTTGGCGACCTGCATGGTAATGGTCGAACCACCAGTCTGTACATCAGAGCCGGTAATAGTTTCACTGACTGCACGTCCTAAGCCTTTAAAGCTGATTCCGCTGTGTTCGAAGAAACTGGAATCTTCTGCAGCGAGGAAGGCGTGAATAAATTCTTTCGGAATCTGTTCATAATTCACAGGAACAGAAAGCTTGCCACCATACTCTGCAATGAGCTCATTATCTGAGCTAAAAACTTGTAAAGGCTTTAATAAAGGTGCCTTTTTAAGCGTAGACATTTCAGGCAAAGATGGGGCAATATAGAGATACATGCCATAGAAACCCATCGGAATTGAGATCAAAATAATGATAATGATCAAAAAAAATGGATGAACAAGGCCTGAACAAGATAGCTTTTTCATAACAAGTAAGTTTTAATAAGAGCTAATGGCAAACTAATTACCGGTCAGTATATCCTTTAGATATACATATTGTTAGATGAGTTATTGTATCTCTATAAAATTATAGGCCGGCACAGATTGGTGAGTTTGTTTTTATTGGGGATAAAAAAATAATAGGAATTGTATTGTGCGCAGGTTATATCGTAAGCCAAATAAGGGGTTAATAGGAGTCGATATTAGTTCGACTTCTGTTAAAGTTTTAGAGCTCTCTGTAAAGAACGGTCGGTACTGGGTAGAAAGTTATGCTTTAGTCCCATTACCAGAAAGTAGTGTCGTTGAAAAAAATATTTTAAATCCAGAAGCGGTGGGTGATGCGTTGGGGCGTGCGATTAATTTGGCCAATACCCAGTCCAGTCAGTCAGCCTTTGCGATTCCAACTTCTATGGTCATCACCAAGATCATCGAAATGGATGCCGATATGTCGGATGATGAACGTGAAGTTCAGATTCGTGAAGATGCCGAACAATATATTCCTTTCCCACTTGATGAAGCCAGTCTGGACTTTGAAGTTCTGCCAGACCGTTTAACCAATCCGAACCGGGTTAATGTCCTGTTGGTAGCGACCCGAATCGAAAATGTTGAAGCGCGTTCTGAAGTACTGCAAATTGCCAATCTCAATCCAAAAATTGCAGATGTCGAAAGTTTTGCATTAGAAAATGCATTCAAGGTGTTTTCGGATACCTTGCCGATGGGGGTAAATACTGTCGGGATCCTGGATATTGGTCATAGTATGACGACCTTATCCGTCATGCAGAATAACAAGATCATTTATACTCGTGAGCAGGTTTTTGGTGGTAAGCAGCTGACTCAGGAAATCCAGAACCGTTATGGATTGTCTTTTGAGGAAGCAGGGCGTGCTAAAAAAACCCGTGCCTTACCGGATGATTATGACATCGAAGTGCTGGAGCCTTTCCTAGATGCAGTCGTGCAGCAGGCAGCGCGTTCATTACAGTTCTTCTTCTCTTCATCTCAGTTTAACGAGATTGACCATATTTTATTGGCAGGGGGGAATGCCAATATTCCAGGTCTGGCAAAACTATTACAGCAAAAACTCGGCTACCGGGTCACGATTGCCAATCCATTCCTGCAAATGGGCTTTTCTCCTCAAATTGATATTAAAAAAATTGAAAATGACGCGTCCTCACTCATGGTTGCATGTGGTTTGGCATTGAGGAGTTTTGATTAATGGCAAAGATTAACTTACTCCCTTGGCGCGATGAGCTAAGAATTAAAAGAAATAATGAATTTGTAGCGATTTGCGCAGGGGCACTTTTTCTAGGATTGGCAGCAGCAGGTTCAACCTGGTTCTATTACGATCAAAAACTTCAGGATCAGGAACAGGCCAATCAGCTGGTGGTCAGTACTAACCAGAATCTGGATGTACAGCTGAAAGCATTGGATGGTTTACAAGACCAGCGTAATGCAATTGTTGAACGTATGAAGCTGATTCAGGGTTTACAGACTCAACGGCCGATCGCAGTTCACCTGATTGATGAAATTGTACGGGTCACACCAAGCAATATGTATATTACCAAATTCCAGCGTACCGGCGATAAATTCACCATTGAAGGTAAGGCGGAAAGTCCAAATACAGTGGCTGAATTGCTACGTAATCTGGAAGCTTCTACTTGGTATCGTAATGCATTTATGAATGCTTTCCTGGTTGCTGAAGAGCCAAAAGATAAAGCGCCATCCTCGGTGATTCCACGAGTGGAAGAATCTTATGGTAGCTTTACGGTCACAGTTGATCTGGATCAAATTGCTGAGCCAACACTTAAAGAAGGACAAACACCAGCCACAACTACAGCGGAGGCATCATCATGAGTAATGACGGATTCGATGAATTAAGCCAAGACGTAGTGGCTGTTCCTAGAAAAAAAATGACAGTTGAAAAATTCTTTCAACAATTCAATACACTAGATCCAAATAATTATGGTAGCTGGCCATTATCAGTCAAAATTACCTGCTGGATCTTTATTGTTATTCTGGTTTTTATGCTGGGGTATTTCGGGTTTATTCGCGGCAAGATAGAAGCAATTTCACAAGCCAGTGCTCAAGAACAAAACCTGTTAAATGAATTCCGGGAAAAGGAATCCAAGCTGCGTAATTTACAGCAGTATCAGATTCAGTTGCAGGAGATGGAAGCACGTTTTAATCAGCAATTGGAACAATTGCCGAAAGAAACTGAAATTCCAGGTCTGGTGGAAGATATTAACCTGAGTGGAGTGAACTCTGGACTGAAATTTAAGAATATTCGTCTTGAACCTGAAATCAAGCAGGAATTCTTTATTGAACAGCCAATCGCGATTGAAGCCACTGGGGATTATCATGCCTTTGGTTCTTTTGTGAGCAGTATTGCAGGGCTTTCGCGCATCGTTACACTGCATGACTTCATCATTACAGGAACTGAAAATAAAGAAAAGAAATCTGAAATTCCTGTCATTGATTATGTGGTAAAAGCAAAAACCTATCGGTATGTAGGTAATGCAGATGCTTCATCTACTCCGGCTACAACTGATATGCAGGGAGCTCAGTAATGAATATCATTAAAATTACTTCAGCTTTAACGCTCGGATTTTTATTGGTGGGCTGCGAATCAAGAATTGATGCAGTCAATCAGGAAATGGCCAATATTCGCAATCAACCGCCATTACCGATTGAGCCGGCACCAGATTTTATTCCGACAGAAATGTTTAATTATGCAGCTCATCAGCTGAAAAGTCCTTTTCTGCCGAGCTCTTTAGCGGCTGAATTGAAAATTATGGCAGGTAAGCGAGTTTATCCGAACTTGTCACGCCAATTACAGCCTTTAGAGAGTTATCCACTAGAGACCTTAAGCATGAAAGGCAGTATGCGGAATCAGGCGGGGCAGATTCTGGCTCTAATTCAAACGCCTGATGGGGAAATTGAACGGATACAACGTGGCAGCTATATGGGACTTAATCATGGTCGTGTAACGAGAATTACGCCGACACAGATTGACTTGATTGAGATTATTCCAGATGGCCGTGAGGGATATGTGGAACGACCACGAAGTCTGGTTTTGATTGGGCCAGCGCCATAAGTTTTAAGGAATAAAAATGAATAAGAGTATTAAAGAATTTATTTTTGGGGATGCTAATACAATGAATCATGTGTTTCGTCAGTTTTCTATGGGGGCTGTCGCGATTGCTGTGATGCAAGCAGCGAGTGCGCAAGTTTCAATGACCAATGTAGTGCCAATGCAAATTCCTGGACAGGGAACTGAAATCCGAGTGATGTTTAATGGCTTGCCACCTCAGCCTCAAGCTTATCAGCTTGAATCTCCATCACGCCTGATTCTGGATTTTAATGAGGCCCAACAAAATCTAAAACAGTCTAGTATTCCAGTCGCAACTGCTGAAGCCAGTTCAGTGGATGTTAGCTCAGATGCACAGCGTTCTCGACTGACGGTGAATCTCGCTAATGCAGGTGCATTTACGACGCGTGTGGAAGGCAATACCTTTATTTTAAAAATTAATTCTGCTACTCCAGTCGCTATTGCTCAGCCTGTACAACAACAGGTCGCTCAGGGGATTACCAATATTGGTTTCCAGCGGGGTGCACAAGGTGAAGGGTTGGTGGTAATTGATCTGGCAGGTCAGAACACACCAGTCGATGTACAGCAGCAGGGAACTAAAGTGATTGTGCGGACTCTGGGCTCCAAGATTCCGACACATTTGACCCGTCGCTTAAATGTGAATGATTTTGCTACACCAGTTTCGAGTGTAGACGCAGTCAATCAGAATGGCTCAGGTGTAATTACTATTCAATCTGCGGAAAGCTATGAATATATGGCTTTTCAAACTGATAATAAGCTGACGATTAGTTTGAAGCGGCCAGAAGTTAAAGGGCCCTTACGTCCTAAATCAGTCGCTTATACAGGTAAGAAAATTTCCCTCGATTTCCAAGATATTGAAGTCCGTCGAGTTCTACAGTTATTAGCCGATTTTACCGATATCAATATGGTTGCTGCAGATAGCGTACAAGGTAATATTACTTTGCGCCTCAAAGAAGTGCCTTGGGATCAGGCTTTAGATATTGTGTTAAAAACTAAAAATCTGGATAAACGCCGTAATGGTAATGTGATCTGGATTGCACCGGTGGCAGAACTAATTAAGGCCGAAGAAGAAGAAGCGAAAGCACTAGCACAAAGTGTCAAGCTTGCACCAATTCAAACTGAATATATGCAGCTCAGTTATGCAAAAGCAGCAGATATTGAAAAACTGATTACTCAAAATAAGAGTGCATCAGGATCAGGGAGCTCGAATAGCACAAGTAACGGTGATGATAGAGAAAGTTTACTAAGTTCACGTGGTTCTATCTCTATTGATGCTCGTACCAATACCATTATTGTGAATGATACCCAGCCTTTCATTGATAAAATTCGTAATATGGTTGATCTGCTTGATGTCCAAGTGAAGCAGGTCATGGTTGAGGCGCGTATCGTTCGTGCAACCACTGACTTTACCAAAGAAATGGGAGTGAAGTGGGGAATCCTATCTCAAGGGATTACCAATAATAATCACCTTCTTGTTGGTGGTAGTGATACGACTCTTTGGGATTTGAGGGAGCCTGAGTTTGATAGTGAGAGAGGGGGATGGAGTTATGAAATTCAAAGACCAGATAACCTGAATGTGGATTTAGGTGTCACTAGTCAAGGTGCAAGCCGTATTGCTTTTGGCTTAATTAGCCTTTCTGATTTTATGCTGGATCTTGAACTTTCTGCGCTACAGGCAGATGGTTATGGTGAAGTGATTTCTACGCCAAAAGTGCTCACTGCTGACAAACAAAAAGCAACCGTTGCCTCCGGTTCGCAAATTCCATATCAGTCTGCAGAAGGTGGTGGTGCTAATGCAGTGTCGACTACATCATTTATTGATGCAACTTTAAGTTTAGATGTAACACCAAGTATTACTCCAGATGGTAAGGTGCAGATGGAATTGAATATTACCAGTGACTCACCAGGAAACCCGACCCCAACTGGACAGTTAACCATTAATAAAAATCAGATTAACACTAATGTACTGGTTGATAATGGTGAAACAGTAGTACTTGGTGGTATTTTTGAGCAAGAAACTCGAAATGCACAAACTAAAGTTCCTTTCTTGGGCGATCTACCTTATTTAGGCCGTTTGTTCCGTAAAGATGTAAAAGCGGACAACAAACGTGAGTTACTGATTTTTGTTACACCTCGAATTGTTAATGACAGTGTTTCAAGAAATCATTAATATATTTTGAATTTAACAAAATGAATAGGTGACTCCTTGCCAAGCAAAGAGTTTGAAACCCTGCCAAATATCTATTTGGTAGGGCCGATGGGGGCCGGTAAAACAACAGTAGGACGACATTTAGCAGAACTGTTAGGACGAGAATTTCTGGACAGCGATCATGAAATTGAGCGGAAAACAGGAGCTACAATTCCCTGGATCTTCGAAAAAGAGGGTGAAAAGGGTTTTCGCCATCGTGAAACTGTTGTCATTGATGAGTTAACCTCACGTCCACAGCTGGTACTTGCGACTGGTGGTGGTGCAATTACTCAGGCTCCTAATCGGGATTATTTAAAGCAGCGAGGCATCGTTGTTTATCTTTACACTCCAGTTGAAATTCAGCTTCAGCGAACCTATCGCGACAAAAACCGTCCCTTGTTACAAGTCGAAAATCCTGAACAGAAACTCAAAGATTTGCTTGCAGTGCGGGACCCGTTATACCGGGAAGTCGCACATTACATCATTGAGACCAATCAGGGAGCTGCACGAGATCTGGCGCAGCGTATTCTGAATCTCATCCTTCCGAAAAAATAAGTTCAGTTGAAAAAGTGGTTATCCCCTCATGAAAACCTTATATGTCGAACTCGGTGAACGTCGTTACCCCATTTTTATTGGCAGTAACTTGAATCCTCAGGAATTGCTTGAGCCTTATATTCATGGCAAACAGGTGATGGTTGTCAGTAATGATACGGTGGCACCACTCTATCTGGATCGCTATAAGGCTGCATTGGAAAATTTGGGTAAAACTGTGGCGACCTGTATTTTGCCGGATGGTGAGAAATACAAAAATATTGAGCATCTAAACCTAATTTTTGATGCATTGCTTGAGGCGGGTTTTAACCGCGATTGTACAGTTCTGGCACTCGGTGGTGGTGTTATTGGAGATATGGCCGGCTTTGCTTCTGCCTGTTTCCAGCGTGGAGTATATTTTATTCAGGTGCCAACGACGTTGCTGTCTCAAGTAGATTCCAGTGTTGGGGGTAAAACCGGCATTAATCATCCACTGGGTAAAAACATGATTGGTGCTTTCCAGCAGCCACAAGTGGTGCTGGCAGATATGTCGCAGCTATCTACGCTGCCAGATCGTGAGCTATCTGCCGGTTTGGCTGAAGTGATTAAATATGCCTTACTCGGAGATGAAGATTTTCTGGTCTGGTTAGAAGCCAATATGGAAGGTCTTATTGCTCGTGATGAGCAATTGCTGGCCGAAGCGGTTTATCGTTCTTGTGCGCATAAAGCTCGTATTGTAGCCAATGATGAAAAAGAGCAGGGTGAGCGTGCTTTACTTAATCTCGGTCATACTTTTGGTCATGCGATCGAGTCTTATCTGGGTTATGGTGAATGGCTGCACGGAGAAGCGGTAGCAACCGGTATGGTGATGGCAGCAGATTTATCCCATCGCATGGGCTGGATTTCATTAGAAGACCTTGAGCGTACAAAAAAAATCATTTCTCGTGCGCAATTACCTATTGTTTGTCCTAAAATCCCACTTGACGATTTCTTGGCTTATATGGCTCACGACAAGAAAGTTTTAAATGGGCAGCTTCGTCTTGTATTATTGCAGCAACTTGGAAAAGCGGTCATTACTCGAGACTTTGATGTCGAGTTGATGCAACAGGCGATTTTAGCTCATCAGGCATAGGTTTAAATTTTTATGACAGCATTACGTACCCCTTGGCAAAAGATTCAGCATTATTTCTGGCTGGTCTGTGGCGTATGCTGTCTATTTGCTGCCTTGGTTTTTTGGGCTATTACCGATACAGATGAAGTGGTAGAAGTAGAGAAGAAGCCGGAAACGGAAGTTGAATTACAGATTCAACCAGAAAAAGTGGCCTCAATGACCCATCTTGGTGCACTTTCTGATGAGGTTAAGCCTCTTGCTCTCAATACTCGGATTGTTGTCAATGTTAGTCATGAGCCTGAATTCCGCGGAACCAAATATATTGGTGAAGTAAAGAAACAGCATGCGATTGAGCTATTTCGTGTAGGTAATGAAGCCATTCTAAAAACCTTCCTGAAAAAGCAGCAGGATCGTAAGCCTTTTGTTTATTTAAGGCTTTCGGGTGAGAACCAGCCTGAACAATATGTATTGTTATATGGTCTGTATAAAACCGCAGCAGAAGCTCAACAGGCTTTATCAGTGCTCAATCTGAATCTGCCTAAATCCGTCCAGCCTAAAGTTGTGGCCATGCAACAATATGCCAGTCTAGTCAACAGTATGGGTTCGGAAGAACTGGCAAGTAATCAAAAACTTTATGAAATTCAGTTGAAAAATGTACCTTTACCGAAAGTCGATGAATCCGTACAGATCAGACCGAAAGCTCAACCTTCAGCACCTGTGGTCACCCCTAAAGAAAGCACCACGAGTACCACGATTGTTCGACGTGATCAGGAAGGTAATGTAGTAGATGTACAGAAATCTCAAAGTCATGTCGAAGGAAGTCCGCGCTCATCAAATGGCAATTCTCGACCTCAAGAAAACGAGATTAGTGATCCATTTAACTAGGCCGGTCTAAAATAGCGCACGGACACTTTATCTTTATTATAAATGTGCGCTTTTGGTGCAAAAAATACGCACCATAAATAATCATAATTTTCCTTTTGTAGGCTAAATCTTTGTCATTTGTGTTGTTTTGATTTTTGCTCCTTAAGTTGGCATGAAATTTGCTTTATTGGTGCATGAATTGAATTAATCTCCCTGTTTTGGCGCGAAAATGATTCGATGAATAGGCGTAATTGTCATCTTTGTTGCTTATTTTTATCTTATCCATCAGCAAAATGAATGTTATTTTTCATGCATTCCGTCTGAAAAAGGATTATGTTGAAAAGATACTCAATGATATTTTGCTCTATAAAGCTGCTTAGCTTGCGGAGTAAATCAGACAGTCACGCACAGCAGAATTTAGATTGTTTAATAGCCTATCGGGCTTAGTGAAAAGAAGGGTACGCTATGCACATGCCATCGCCTAATAATGTAGCTCCCGCTCAAGGTTTATACCAACCGGATGAGTTTAAAGATAACTGTGGTTTCGGTTTGATCGCCCATATGCAGGGTGATGCCAGTCATGATCTGGTCAAGACCGCAATTCATAGTCTAAGTTGTATGACCCACCGTGGCGGTATTGCTGCTGATGGCAAGACCGGTGATGGTTGTGGTCTATTGCTGGCAATGCCTAAAGAATTCTTCCGTGAAGAGGCCAAACGCTTAAGTGACATTACCTTAAGTGAGATTTTTGCTGTGGGTACAGTATTCCTGAATCTGGATCCAGCATTAGCCGCACATGCAAAACAAGTCCTGACGAAAGAAATTGAAGAAGAAGGCTGTCGCGTTATCGCATGGCGTGTTGTACCGACGAATAATGATGCGCTCGGTGAGATTGCAATGCAGTCTCTGCCAGCTTTTGAACAGGTGATTGTTAACTGCTCAATCGGTGTGACTGAAGTTGAATTCAACCGTAAATTGTTCCTTGCGCGTCGTCGTGCTGAACAGCAGTTAACCAGTGATCCATATTTCTATGTGACGACCTTATGCTCAACTGTAATCAGCTATAAAGGTCTGATGATGCCAGCAGCTATTGCTGACTTCTATACTGACCTGGCTGATGAGCGTCTGGCATCACATATCGTGGTCTTCCATCAACGTTTCTCTACCAATACATTGCCACGCTGGCCACTAGCTCAGCCATTCCGTTACCTGGCGCACAATGGTGAGATCAACACTATTACGGCTAACCGTAACTGGGCAATGGCGCGTACGCCTAAATTTGAAAACCCGTTACTGCCAGGTCTGACTGAGCTGAATCCAATCGTAAACCGTACTGGTTCAGATTCATCTAGTCTGGATAACATGCTGGAAATCCTCGTGGGTGGTGGTATGGATCTGTTCCGTGCGCTACGTATGCTGGTTCCACCTGCTTGGCAGAACGTTGAAACTTTAGATGCTGACTTACGTGCATTCTATGAGTTCAACTCTAAACATATGGAAGCATGGGATGGCCCTGCTGGTTTAGTTATCCAAGACGGTCGTCATGCGATCTGTATGCTGGATCGTAACGGCTTGCGTCCGGCACGTTGGGTCATCACTAAAAATGGCTACATCACACTGGCTTCAGAAATCGGTGTATGGGGTTATGAACCTGAAGATGTCATTTCTAAAGGACGTGTGGGTCCTGGCCAAATGCTGGTGATCGATACTTATACCGGTAAAGTATTAGATACTCAGGATGTGAATAATCACCTGAAACGTATGCGTCCGTACCGTGAATGGTTACGTGAAAATGCTGTACGTCTACAAGGTAGCCCTGAGCTGGAAGAATATCTATGTGAGCGAGGCTTGAAAGGTGACAACCTGAAAGCGGCACAGAAAATGTTCATGGTGACTTTCGAGGAACGTGACCAGTTACTGCGTCCAATCGCTGAAAGCGGTCAGGAAGCTGTGGGTTCTATGGGTGATGATACCCCGATGGCGGTTCTGTCACGTCAGGTACGTCATGTATCAGACTATTTCCGTCAGCAGTTCGCTCAGGTAACGAATCCGCCAATCGATCCATTACGTGAATCGATTGTAATGTCACTAGAAACCTGTTTAGGTCGTGAACAAAACGTTTTCGAACAGGGTCCAGAACATGCAGACCGTCTGATTATTTCAAGTCCGGTCTTGTCTAATTCAAAAATGCATCAGATCCGTACGCTAGGTCGTACAGGTTATGAGATTGCGGATATTGATCTGAACTATGCTGAAACTGAAGGCTTAGAAGCTGCAATTGCTCGTATTTGTGAAGAATCAGCGCAAGCGATTCGTGACGGCAAAACTTTATTGGTACTTTCAGACAAGAAAATCCGTGAAGGTTACTTGCCAGCCAATGCTGTGATGGTCACTGGTGCAGTACATCATCATCTGATCAATACTGGTCTGCGTACTGATGCGAACCTGATTGTTGAAACCGGTTTTGCACGTGATCCACATCAATTTGCCGTTCTGCTTGGCTTTGGTGCGACAGCAATTTATCCATACTTAGCATATGACGTGATCAATGATCTGGTTGCTAAAGGTGAATTGCTGGGTGATCCAGTATATGCCCAAAACAATTTCCGTAAGGGGATTGAAAAAGGCCTGCTGAAAGTCCTGTCTAAGATGGGTATTTCAACTGTGGCTTCTTACCGTGGCGGTCAGCTGTTTGAAGCAGTCGGTTTATCCAATGAAGTTGTGAATAAATGCTTCGTAGGTGTTCCGAGCCGTATTCAGGGTGCAACTTTTGCTGATCTTGAGAATGACCAGAAACAACTGGCAGATTTGGCATGGAAAAACCGTAAGCCAATCGATCAGGGCGGTATGCTGAAATTCGTCTTCGGCAAGGAATACCATGCGTTTAACCCGGACGTGATTAACTCACTGCATAAAGCAGTACGTTCTGGTAATTATGCTGACTTTAAAGAATATGCAGAACTGGTAAATAACCGTCCGATTGCAACCATCCGTGATTTATTCAAGCTGAAAACTGACAACTCAATTCCAGTGGATCAGGTTGAGTCTGTAGAAGATATCCTGCCTCGTTTTGACTCCGCGGGTATGTCTTTGGGTGCACTATCTCCTGAAGCACATGAAGCGATTGCGATTGCTATGAACACTATCGGTGGTCGTTCTAACTCTGGTGAGGGCGGTGAAGATCCAGCGCGTTATGGCACCATCCGTAACTCGAAAATCAAACAGATTGCATCCGGACGTTTTGGTGTAACTCCAGCGTACTTAACATCAGCAGAAGTACTGCAAATTAAGGTAGCTCAAGGTGCAAAACCAGGTGAAGGTGGTCAGTTGCCAGGTGGTAAAGTGAATGGCTTGATTGCCCGTTTACGTTATTCAGTTCCGGGTGTTACTCTGATTTCACCACCACCACATCATGATATCTATTCAATCGAAGATTTATCTCAGTTGATCTTTGACTTGAAACAGGTCAATCCGCAAGCGATGGTATCGGTGAAACTGGTATCTGAACCGGGTGTGGGTACGATTGCAGCAGGTGTGGCAAAAGCTTATGCCGATTTCATTACCATTTCTGGTTATGACGGTGGTACAGCAGCATCTCCATTATCCTCGATTCACCATGCGGGTTCTCCATGGGAATTAGGTTTAAGTGAAGCGCATCAAGCACTTCGTGTAAACGACTTACGTGGCAAAGTACGCGTTCAAACTGATGGTGGTTTAAAAACTGGTCTTGACGTCGTAAAAGCCGCAATCTTGGGTGCAGAAAGCTTCGGCTTCGGTTCAACACCAATGATTGCCTTAGGTTGTAAATACCTGCGTATTTGTCACTTGAATAACTGTGCGACCGGTGTTGCAACTCAGCAGGATCATCTGCGCCAAGAGCACTACATCGGCGAACCTCAAATGCTGATCAATTTCTTCACTTTCATTGCTGAAGAAACTCGCGAATGGTTGGCGGCACTTGGCGTATCTAGCCTGAAAGACCTGATTGGTCGTACCGACTTGCTGGAAATCCTGCCAGGTGAAACTGACAAACATGCTCACCTTGACCTGAGCAAACTGCTAGAGTCACATCCAGCAGCAGAAGGTAAAGCACAGTACTGTGAAGTACAAGGTAATGAACCATTCGATAAAGGTATTCTGGCTGAGAAAATGGTAGAAGAAATTCTGCCAGCGATCGAAGCAGGTACAGGTGGTGAATACAGCTTCACAGTAGGTAACTGTGACCGTTCGATTGGTGCACGTCTGTCAGGTGAAATTGCCAAACGTTATGGCAACCTGAGTATGGAAGCACATCCAGTTAAAGTAAATCTGACTGGTACAGCGGGTCAGTCACTCGGTGTCTGGAATGCCGGTGGTCTGCATCTGAAACTGGAAGGTGATGCGAACGACTACGTGGGTAAAGGTATGGCAGGTGGTCGTATCTCGATCTTCCCACCGAAAGGTTCGCCATTCCAGACTCAAAATACTGCGATCATTGGTAATACCTGTCTGTATGGTGCGACTGGTGGTAAATTGTTTGCTGCGGGTACTGCGGGTGAACGTTTTGCAGTTCGTAACTCTGGTGCCTTTGCTGTGATTGAGGGTGCAGGCGATCACTGCTGTGAATATATGACTGGCGGTATTGTGACTGTCCTAGGTAAAGTAGGTCATAACTTCGGTGCAGGTATGACCGGTGGTTTTGCTTATGTATTGGACCTGGACAATGATTTTGTAGATCATTACAACCATGAGTTGATTGAACTGAACCGTATCTCAACTGAAGCGATGGAAGAACATCAGACCTTTTTGCTTCGCATTTTAGATGAACATATTGCAGAAACAGGTAGTGCTTGGGCGTACAAGATCCGCCATGAGTTTGATTTCTATAGTCGTAAGTTCTGGCTGGTAAAACCAAAAGCAGCTAACTTATTGACCTTGTTGAAAACAACTCAAGCTGATCCACAATAATTCCACTACTGCAGATATAGGCAGACCTAAGGTAATGCGAATTAAGCTTTGGGTCTACCCACGGAGAGAGAGATGGCAGAGCGCCTAAATAATGACTTTCAATTCCTGGATGTCGCACGCCAAGATCCAGAGAAAAAAGAGATTGACGTCCGCAAAGCAGAATTTGTGGAAATTTATAAACCTTTCACAACAGAAGTGGCTGCAAATCAGTCACATCGTTGTCTAGGTTGTGGTAACCCGTACTGTGAATGGAAATGTCCGGTTCATAACTACATCCCAAACTGGTTGAAGTTACTTGCAGAAGGCCGTATTTTCCAGGCAGCAGAACTGTGTCACCAGACCAATACTTTGCCAGAAGTTTGTGGTCGTGTTTGTCCTCAAGACCGCCTGTGTGAAGGTGCTTGTACCCTCAATGATGGTTTTGGTGCAGTCACCATTGGTAATGCTGAAAAATATATCAATGACACCGCTTTCGCTTTAGGCTGGCGTCCAGACATGTCTCATGTGAAATGGACTGATAAAAAAGTGGCTATTATTGGGGCAGGTCCTGCCGGTCTAGGTTGTGCTGATATTCTGGTACGTAATGGTGTGAAGCCAGTTGTATTTGATAAACGTCCTGAAATTGGTGGTCTGCTGACTTTCGGTATTCCAGAATTCAAGATGGAAAAAGACGTGATGAAACGACGTCGTGAAATTTTCACAGGCATGGGTGTTGAATTCCGTCTGAATACTGAAATTGGTACCGATGTCACTATCGACCAGTTACTCGCTGACTATGATGCTGTCTTTATGGGTATGGGAACATACACTTATATGAAAGGTGGCTTTGCTGGTGAAGATCTGGATGGTGTATATGATGCACTGGATTTCCTGATTGCTAACGTGAACCGTTGCCAGGGGTGGGAAAAAGATCCATCCGAATACATCAGCGTTGAAGGCAAAAAAGTGATTGTCTTGGGTGGTGGTGATACTGCGATGGACTGTAACCGTACTTCAATCCGTCAAGGTGCTGAGTCAGTGGTTTGTGCTTATCGTCGTGATGAAGCGAATATGCCGGGTTCACGTCGTGAAGTAAAAAATGCGCGTGAAGAAGGTGTGGAATTCCAGTTCAACCGTCAACCTATCGAAATCGTGGGTGAAAATGGTAAAGTGACTGGCGTAAAAGTGGTAACGACTCAACTGGGTCAACCAGACAGCCGTGGCCGCCGTAGTCCGGAACCAATTCCAGGTTCAGAAGAAATTCTGCCTGCAGATGCGGTATTGCTGGCATTTGGTTTCCGTACCAGCCCAGCAGACTGGTTTACTGATGTAGAAATCAATCTGGATGGTTCTGGTCGCGTACTTGCAGCTGAACAACAGCAATACAAATTCCAGACTTCAAATCCAAAAATCTTTGCTGGTGGCGACATGGTCCGTGGTTCTGACCTGGTGGTGACTGCGATCTGGGAAGGTCGTCAGGCTGCAGAAGGTATTCTCGATTATCTTGATATTTAATCTAATTTAATCATCTATTTAAAAAAACCCGCTACGGCGGGTTTTTTTATTTTTCTTTGTTTTGAATATTTGGTTAGCTTAATCCTATGAGCTTATAAAATATGAATTTGAACTTATAGATATATCCAATATTAATTCGTAGCTCTGAAGCAGAACAGAAGAAATAAAAACGATAAAAGTAAAAAATTATAAAAATTAACAAAAAATGAGAAAAATATGTTTAAAATCAAATTAATTAAATAAATATCAATAAAGAATTGAGGATAAAAGATGATCCCTGTATTAAAAAAATCTTTCATTGCTCTGATGTTAGCCAGTACCCTGACGCTTACAGGTTGTGGCTATAACACCTTACAAGTCAAGGATGAGGCAGTAACTGCGGCATGGTCTGAAGTGCAGAACCAGTATCAGCGCCGTGCTGACTTGGTGCCGAATCTGGTGAATGTGGTAAAAGGCTATGCAGCGCATGAAGAGCAGGTATTGACTGAGGTGACTCAGGCACGCGCCAATGTGGCAGGTTTGAAAGTTGATCGTGAAGTGCTGGAAGATCCTGAATTGTTCCAGCGTTATCAGGAGGCACAGGCACAAATGACCAGTGCCTTGTCACGTCTACTGGCAGTAACTGAAAATTATCCTGATCTGAAAGCCAACGAGCAGTTCCGCGATCTGCAGGTACAACTTGAAGGTACTGAAAACCGTATTGCAGTAGCACGTAACCGCTATATTACCACTGTACAAGATTTCAACTCTTATGCACGTCAGTTCCCGCAGGTGATGACGGCTAAAGTGATTGGAATGGATACCAAGCCAAACTTTAGTGCAGAGCAGAGTGCGCAACAGGCACCTAAGGTTTCATTTGACTAAGCTTGATCTTGGGTAATCTGCTAATAAGGTGGCTGCAATGATGCATACGAGCGCTGTAAAACTTTGTACAGGTATATTTCTCAGTCTCATTATGAGCCTGATGAATCCTGCCTGGAGTGAAACAGCAACGGCAACTGATACAGAAGAAGTCATTGTTGCACGTGAAATTTTGCAGCCTAAAAAGAATACTACGGATCAAAATGTAGAATCAGCCGCTACAGCTCCGCAGCCACAAATTGCCAATGATATGGCAGAAGGTCAGGTTCAGCGTGACTTGCCCAGCATGAATGAGCCGGTGATTGATCAGGCAAATTTATTAACGGCAGCAGAAAAACAGCAACTTAGTCAAAGAATTATCAATCTTTATCAGGCAGGTAAGGCTCAGATCGGGGTGGTAATTGTACCTACTACAGGCCAGGAAGATATTTTTGACTATTCCATGCGTGTGGCGGATCGCTGGCAATTGGGCTCAAAAGAACATGATAATGGTTTGTTAATGACCATTGCGGTAAATGACCATCGTATCCAGATTTTAACTGGATATGGGTTAGAAGGTGTTTTGCCAGATATTGTGGCTGGACGGATTATTAATAACAAAATTACACCTTTGTTTAAGCAGGGTCAGTATGCACAAGGGATAGATGCTGGGCTGGCAGAAATAGAGCGTATTCTAAATCTGGATCCAGAAATTGCAGCTCAAGCAGCGGCTGAGCTTAAAGAGCGTCAGGAGCAGGCTTATAAAGCGCAGCAAGCATCTCAAGCGACTTTTGGTTCGGTTATTTTTATTATCGTTGCTGGCGTCATTGGTTCCATGATCTTTGGCAGAAAGCTGAGTGCAGCCACTGCTGCAGTGGCTGGAACTGCAGCTGGATTGGTCAATGGCATGGGATTGGTCGCTAGCCTATTAATAGGTGCTGGAGTTTTCTTTTTGCTCGTGACCTCACTTGCTCAGTTGATCCTGCATGCCTTTATGGCAGGTGGAGGTCGTGGCGGTGGTAGTGGACGTGGTGGTTTTGGAGGCGGCGGCTTCGGTGGAGGCGGTGGCGGCTTTGGGGGGGGAGGAGCATCAGGCTCATGGTAACAACTACAGATACAACAGAAATTGTCACGCGGCCGAAGTTGGAAGAACATGCGCAGCCGAGTATTAAGCGCTGGCTCAAGCATTTCTTTTATATGCCGGCAACCAAGCGGTTTTTCTCCAAGCAGGATCAGCATGCGATTGCATTAGCTGTAGAAGAAGCAGAGCATGGGCATGTAGGAGAAATTCAGGTGGTGATTGAAGGATCTCTACCTTCTCGTTCTGCTTATTACCAGGATACGCTTTGTCGAGCCCGACAACTTTTTGCTGAACTCGGGGTCTGGGATACAGAGCATAATAGTGGTGTGCTTGTATATTTAAACCTCTGTGATCATAAAGTAGAAATTGTGATTGATCGGGGAATTAAACAGGCAACAACTCAGGAAGTCTGGGATCAGATTTGCCAAAATATTATTCAATATTTAAAGCAACATAAATTTAAACAAGGCGTGATTGAGGGGGTAAAACAGATTGGACAGGTTTTAGATCAATATTATGATCGGAAAATAGATGATTTGGAAAATGAATTAGGAAATAAACCGATAATATTGGGGTGAACTATGTCAACTTACTGACAATTTTTGTCAGTTAGTTACACAAAATTAAACACAATAATTACAAAAATAAAAATATTTTTTTAAACTGCTGTTTTTTCTGACAAAATTATTATAATAAGACTTGGCACACTTAGTGCTAAATATAAAATAAGCTAAATGAGCTATTTTCTTTAAGCTTATAAATAAACAAAAACATTTGTGGAGAATGTTATGAAAACTATGCAAAAGGGTTTTACCCTTATTGAATTAATGATTGTTGTAGCAATTATCGGTATTCTTGCAGCGGTTGCACTTCCTGCTTATCAAGACTATACAGCACGTGCAAAAATGTCCGAAGTTGTGTTAGCTGGAACTACTTGTAAAAATACTATTTCTGAAGCCGCAGATTCTGGATTAAAAGCGGCACCAACTGCTAATAGCTGGGGTTGTGGTGAAGTAGGTTCTAGTACACCTGTAGCTAGTAAATATGTTAAAGAATTGAAGACAACACCGCTTGGTGAAATTCAAGTGACGGTACAAAATATTAAAGCAACTGATCCAAATGGCAAAATTTTGACTCTTACTCCATATGCTGCAATTGATGCTACTGGTAAAGGTACAACGAAAATGACTGCTGCTAATTATGTGACTGGTACTAATGTACCAATTAAAACTTGGGAATGTACTTTCTCTGGTGATAAAAAATATGTTCCAGCATCTTGCCGTTAATAATTAATAGCTTGCTTCTAAAAAAACAGTCTTCGGACTGTTTTTTTATATGTGTTTAAGGAGATTTTATGCTTAACCCCATACTAAATGATAAATGGCGAGCCAGTGTGATTCATTTTGTACTAAGTGGCATTTTGGCATTACTGTGCTTTATATTGGTTTTTTTTCTACTATATCCCGCACCACTTGCGCAGGCTACAGGTGTAGAAAATTTATTCATCCTAATGTTAGCTATCGATGTAGTACTAGGACCTGCACTAACTTTTATTGTTTATAAAAAATATAAGAAAACTTTAAAAATGGATCTGCTAATTATTGTCATTATTCAGCTGAGTGCTTTGATTTATGGTATATATGCCATGTATCAAGGTCGTCCTGTATGGATTGCTTATACAGCAGATCGCTTCGAGCTTATTCGTGCTAATGATATGATAGAGGAAAGCCTAGATTATCCTTTGCCTGTTATTAGACCGAAATATATTTTTGTTGAAACTAAACCTCAAGATCCTAAAGAGCAATTAAAGATAATGTTGGAAGAAGTACAATCTAACATTAGTATTGCTCAACAACCTCAATACTATCGCCCAATTTCCCAAGCTAAACACCAAATCCAACAACAAGCATTGTCGCTTGCAGAACTGCAACAATACAACTCAAAAGTAGACGTTGAAAAAACTTTAGCAAAATATCCAAATGCAGATACTTGGCTACCCCTCAAAGCCAATGCAGTAGATATGGTGGTTTTAATTAATAAAGAAAAAGCTGAGGTGATTAAAATTGTCGATCTTCGCCCCTGGAACTAGTCTGTATTTGAAAGGTCAAAGCAAAAAGCAGGTTACCCTTTAATCTGCTTTTTGTTTATCATACGTCCAACATCTACCGCCTAATATTTCCATGAAATTTACGCTTGCCTTCATTGCAGCAATCCTCATCTCCCTTGCATGGCTCATGCCCGTACATTACCGTCCATGGGTCACCTATACAGGTGAACTCTATGCTTTTTTTGCGCTTTTTGCATTAGCTGCAATCTGCTTAAAAGAAAAATTAAAAATACCAGCCGTAAGCTTACCTTTATTACTACTTGCTTGTGTACCGCTTATACATTTACTAACAGGACAAGTATTTTTCTTTAGCACCGCCATGATGGGCTTTATTTTTGTGTTTAGCTTTTGGCTGGCAAGTGTACTTGGCTATAACTTTTCTACAGGAAACTATAACCGGGAAGAAACTTTCACTAATCTGAGCTATGTGTTTTTGGCTTCAGGAACGATTACGGGTCTAATTGCGCTGTGTCAGTGGTCTAATCTGGATTCAATATTGCCAGGCATGGTCAATATTAGTGGCAACCAGCGACCTTATGCCAACTTTGCCCAGCCGAACAATATGGCGACTTTTTTGGTCATGGCATTGATGAGCTGTCTTTATCTGTATGAGAAGAAAAAAATCCCGACCCAATGGCTCATGGCTTGTGCTTTACCTATTGTTATGGGAGTTGCTTTAAGTCAGTCTCGTACAGCCTGGGTGGCTTCCATTGTAATCATGCTTTATCTGGCATTCTATCAATATAAAGGTGTTATTCGCCTGAAATGGTATTACAGCAGTCTGTGGTTTGGCTTCTTTGTTATTTATATTATCGCTTTTCCATTACTCGGTCAGTTGGCTGCTCAAGCGATAGATGCAGATGTGGTACAAAGCCGCGATGTAGTAGCACGTGCTACAGGAGATATGTCTCGTTTAGCGATTTGGCAGCAAATGCTAGCGGCCATTCAGGCACAGCCATGGTTTGGTTATGGCTGGTATCAGACCAGTGTTGCCTTTGTCTCGATCAGTGATACAGTGCAAGGTCCAGTCTGGATTCGCAGTGCACATAACTTTATTATTGATTTCTTACTATGGAATGGGCTGATTGTTGGTCTGCCTTTTTTAGCCTATTTCGGCTATCTAGGTTATCAGCTACAAAGATGGGTAAAAAACCCTGAGTCGGTCATTGGTATATTGATAATTGGAGCTTTTCTTACCCATGCCATGTTTGAGTTTCCTCAGCATTACGCCTATTTCCTTTTACCGGTTGGGTTTATTATTGGTACGGTTCTAGCCCAAAATCCAAATATCAAAACCGTGACTTTGCCCGCTATAGCAATGAAACTTATTTTCAGATTGGGGCTGCTGTTATTGATTGTGATCTATCGGGATTATGATATCGCTGTACCAAAACTTGGGCAAAGTATTCGTTATGAGCAACAGCCCGAAAAAATCACCAATCAACAGCCAATTTATTTATTAACAGAATTTAATCATCGTATTGACTGGATTCGTCTTAACCCTTATAGCAAAACATCCTCTGAACAGATTCAAGCAGGTGAGCAGATGGTATTAAGTTATCCAACTAAATATAATCTGATTAAATACGCCAAACTGCTAGCTTTTAATGGCTATAAAGATGAAGCCAGGCATCAGCTGCAACGTCTGAAGGTCATTCAAAAAACCGAACTCAGTTATGAGGAATTGATTCAGGATATGCCAAGATAAATTTCATATAAAAAAGCCAGCAATTGCTGGCTTTTTTATTGATTTATTCTAAGTTTAGAGCTGGCTTTGAATATAGTTTTCGATACCAATACTTTCAATCAGATCAAGCTGAGTTGTGGTCCAGTCCAGATATTCCTCTTCCTTTTCCAGAATTTCTCGCACCAAGTCACGAGTCACATAATCCATCTGTGTTTCTGCCAAAGCCACAGCCTGCTGAATGACTTCAATATTTTCTTTTACTTTACGTACATCACAATGCAGTACTTCTTGAGTATGCTGGCCAATATACAATTTGCCAAGATGTTGTAGGTTTGGTAAGCCTTCTAGAAATAAAATACGTTCAATGATTTTATCGGCATGCTTCATCTGGCGGATGGACTCTTTATATTCTGCTGAACCCAGTTTTTCAATGCCCCAGTCATTAAACATGCGTGAATGCAGGAAATACTGGTTAATCGCTATAAGGTGGTGATACAACACCTGGTTCAGCTGATTAATTACATCACGATTGCCTTTCATCGTATCACTCCATATAGCCTGTTAACCCATTCATCGCTATGGGTTTTTGATTAACTTATCTTAAATCAATCGAGCGAGCAATGGCGAGTAATTTATTGAACTGCAAATGAAAATCGCAATCAAAAAGCTTCAGGTGAAATATAAAGCAATAAAAACCCGCCAGAGTCAGAGGCGGGGGAGGAGTAATGATACGAGACCATTGATTTTATAATTATCGTTATCCGCTTTAGGCAGCAACCGCAAGCCGTGCAGCAATCTGGGAAATTTCATCACTGATGATCATACGGGCTTCAGGAGCACAACGACCACAACATGTACCTAGGTCAAGCATTTCACGTACATCACGGTAATTTTCAGCGCCATTTGCAATAGCATCTTTAATGTCTTGATCTGTAATGCCACGGCATAAACAAACGTACATAGGACACAACCACAGTGTTTAAATAAGATAAGTAATATTATTGATAATTGTTATCGTTTGTCAATAAAAATCATTTGAAATAGCTTTTATTGTGATTGGTGATTTAGATAAAAAAATATCACTCAAGCAAAAATCCGATTATTGCTCGGGTTTTTGCTTGAGTGATTCATGATTGCAAACGAAATATAGAAGCTTAGGTGTTACATAAATTTTAAAAATTATTGCTGAATGATGACTACGCCATCCATCTCGACCAGAGCATCTTTCGGTAGGCTGGCAACACCGAGTGCTGCACGTGCTGGATAAGGCTGGGCAAAATATTCACCCATAATCTGATTCACCAGCTGGAAGTGCGATAAATCAGTCAGATAAATATTCAGTTTGGCGATGTCTGCCAGAGAGCCACCGGCCGCTTCGCAGACGGCTTTTAAATTATCGAATACACGGCGAATCTGTGCTTCAATGCCTTCAACCAGTTCCATGCTGTATGGATCTAAACCTATTTGACCAGATAGATACAGGGTATCGCCCACAAGAATGGCTTGCGAATAGGTGCCAATGGCAGCAGGGGCATTTTCAGTATGGATTACTTGGCGGAACATTAATTTCTCCTTTTATCAAATGGAGCGTAAAACTCTGTCCTTCAGGGCAGAGATATAAGCGATACGACATAAAATGTCGTTGAATTTTTTAAGATCAACACCTTTAATTTAACATGATCTAAAATAAGCTCATGAAAACACTTAAATTACGCATAAAAGACAAACATTGCAAGGTGCTAGACCAATTAGCATCTGAGGTGAACTTTGTTTGGAATTATGTGAATGATTTGAGTTTCAAACACCTGAAAAGAACAGGTGACTTTTTCTCAGCATTTGATATGACTCAATACACAAAAGGAACTTCAAAATTGTGTGGTTTGCATAGTCAAACAGTGCAAGGGATAACAGAAGAATATGTTGATAAAAGAAGACAACACAAGAAAGCAAAGCTGAAATGGCGTGTGAGTAACAAGAAGTCAGCAAGACGTTCGCTTGGTTGGATACCATTTAAAAAAGTAGCGATTAAATATGCTGATGGATATGTGCAATACGGCAAGCAGAAATTTAAGCTATGGGATAGCTACGGCATAAGTAAATACAGCGTGAGAACAGGCTCATGCGTTGAGGATAGTCGTGGGCACTGGTATGTGTGTCTTGTTGTAGACTCACCTAAACAAGACAAACCAACGGCAACTAAAGTGATTGGTATTGATCTTGGTCTAAAAGACGTTGCCACCTGCTCAGATGGTACTGTAATTTCAAATCCTAAGTTTTACCGTAATTACGAGCAGAAATTAGGGATTGCTCAAAGAGCAAGAAATAAAAAACGTGTACGTGCATTACACGCTAAAATTGCCAATTGTCGTAAAGACCATTTGCATAAAGCAAGCACTCTGCTTGTGAAAGAAAATGCACTGATTGTTGTAGGTGACTTAAGTGCGAGCAAACTTGTAAAAACCAAGATGGCGAAATCTGTTTTGGACACAGGATTTTCAGCACTGAAAACAATGCTCAAGTATAAATGCGAGAACGCAGGGGTATTGTTTGAGGAAGTCAGTGAGAAATTCACAACCCAAATCTGTTCGTGCTGCGGTGAAATCACCTCTAGCAGTCCCAAAGGTAGAACAGATTTGCGAATAAGAGTATGGGAATGTGAGTGTGGAAGTATAAATCATCGTGATTTAAATTCCGCTAAGAACATACTTGCGCTTGGGCATGAGCGTCTAGCAGTAGGAATCCGCTTGCTTTAGCTGGAGGATGTCAACATCAACATACATCATATTAGATCAATTCAACTGACAAAAGCATTATCGTTTTAAATGATTAACTGGCTTTAGAGGTTTCAGCAATATTGAGCGGTTGTTCTAAGCGGGTAATACGTGGAAAACCAAAATGCATGCGTAAATCACGAATAATCTTGGCAATCTGTTTACGGTTATGCACCACAATATTTACATAAGTTTTGCCATCATAATTACGCACCATCTCTACACCTGTATGGCCTTTACGACATTGATAAATCAGATCGGAAATCTGTTCATCGTCCATGGCCTGATCAATACAGAGATAGGCAGTAAAGCTGACATCATCCAAATCTTCAGTCGTCCATTGTAGAGGCATAATATTTTCAGGATGCATATGTTGTTCCTGCAATAAATTATGGCAACGGGCACGATGTACAATTAGGCCACGACGAGTCAGATGACCTTGAATTGGATCACCAAGTACCGGGTTGCAGCAATGTGCGTATTTAACATCTACACCTTCTGTACCCTGAATAAGACGACCTGAACTATTCGCATTTTGATGCTGGTCATGTGCAAATAAATGGTTAGCAACCAGTTGTGGTAATAAGTCACCTACAGCAATCTGTTCAAATAGTTGCTCTTTAGTGGGAACATGACGCCATTCCAGTACATTTTTCCAGTCAGCGTCGGTCAGATCGAGAATAGAACACTGGAAAAGTTTTAAGGCACGGTTGAGGGCCTGTTGACCCACAAGGCGCTGTTCATCAATGTCTTGATCGCGCAGGATATTCTGAATCGCGCGACGGGCTTTTTGGGTATTAATAAAGCTGAGCCAGTCCGGGTTTGGGGTTGCAAGAACATCAGTGATAACTTCAACGACCTGACCACTCAATAATGGCGTAGAAAGCGGTTTGGTTTCACCATTAATTTTAGCGCCAATAGCGTGGTTACCCAGGAACAGGCTGGCGGCATAGGCAAAATCAACAGCAGTCGCACCTTGCGGCAATTCATGCAGATGACCGTGAGGGGTATAAACCCAAATTTTTTCCTGATGCAGATAATCCAGTAATTCGCTGAACGTGGTTTTGGCACATTCACCATCAACCAGTACGTTCAGATTTTGCATGGATGCCTGAATGGCAGAGCGACAGGCTTGAGGGGCATTTTCACCAAGTACGACGCCAAAGCGTGCAGCTTTACGCATCAGTTCAGTTTGAATAGTCAGTGACAGGGTGGTCTTTTCGCCTTTTAATCGCATGGTTAATGACTGGTTGCCGCCTGGAAGGGGGCGGCGAATATTGTCCTGATAATTTTGAACCGTAAAACTTTCAGTCAGAATATCTGCGAGATGGTCACAATCGGCAATACTCTGTAAGATAATTTCAAATGCGTGGCTATGTGTAAGTTCCTGCAGATCAATATCATTTTTTACAAAATGGCGTAATAGCTCGATATTATTGTTTTTCTTTTTAACCCGGCCTTCAATGGCATATTGCTGTAGTAATTCGTTAAGTTTCTGTTCCCACTTGGCCTGATATTCACAGCGTTTAGGCTTGGTTTCTAAAAGGGCAGCCTGGACATCATTATACATATCCAGATCCAGATTCTGATAACAGAGATGTTCCAGATTATCTGCCATTTCGTTCATGCCGACCAAGCGTGCCATTGGAACGAAAATTTCAAAGGTTTCACGGGCAATACGAGCACGTTTATCCGGGCGTAATGCTTCCAACGTAGTCATGTTGTGATAGCGATCTGCCAGTTTCACAATAATGACACGTGGATCCTGTAAAGTAGCTTGCAGGATTTTTCGGAAAGAGGCCGCTTTATTATATTCCTTATCACTGGAATGGCTGAGCTTGGTGACACCATCAACCAGCTCTGCAACCGTGCTGCCAAATTTTTCAGTAATGTCATTTTTATTGAAGTCGGTATCTTCAATGACATCATGCAGCAGCGCTGCCATTAAGGTTTCAGTATCCAGACGCATATGGGCCAGAATACAGCTCACCGCGATAGGGTGCAGAATATAAGGTTCACCACTTTTACGGGTAATGCCATCATGGGCAATATCGGCATAATCACAGGCCGCAAGCACACGTTCGACATCGCTTTCACTTAAGTACGCGTCGATGATGATTTTTAACTGTTGCTTAGCTTCACTGACCTGTGGGCCTGGCATAAAACACCTTTAAAACTGGATTTTTTAACAAATAAAACAGAAAAAGCTCGTATGAAATGTATAACATAAAGTGGGTCAGTTTTTTCATATCAACAAGTGAAAAATTTATACTGACTTTAGAGCTAACCCTTATGTTATAACCGTTCTGCGCAAAATATAAAAGTCACAGAACAAAAAAAGCCTAGTTTAAAACTAGGCTTTTCGGAATGGTTTATTCTTATTGGAAAGAAAAACCATCTAAATTTAGATTATTTGCAGAAAGAGCAAGGTCTAAACTTGAAGTTGGATAATCTTGATCACGTTGTTTCAAAATATCTTTTGATACATGACCTGCAGCGATTTCACGTAAAGCAACTACAGTCGGTTTGTCATTGTCCCATTCTACAGTTGGTTCAATGCCTTGACGTGCCAATTGACGCGCGCGTTTGCTTGCCACTAGTACAAGCTCAAAGCGGTTGTCTACATGGTCTAAACAATCTTCAACGGTTACGCGTGCCATAAGAATTCTCGTTTTGAATAGTAAATTTCAACAGACTGCACAGTATAAAATGCTTTGTCTGGAGACTCAAGTTTTAATCACTGTTCGCTTGGAGTAATTAGAGCCTGGATTAATTTTTCATGGCGGGTCGCTTGCTGGGAAAGGACCAGTCGATTGGCAATAATCACAGATTCAAGATCATGCAATGCCTTATTAAAGTCATCATTGATAATGACATAATCAAAGTTGACGTACTGCTGCATGTCTTCGACTGCACAGCTAAGACGGTGTTCAATCACTTCAACAGAGTCTGTACCACGGTTGGAAAGACGCTGACGCAAATCAAACTGGCTTGGTGGAAGAATAAAAATCTGTTTAGATTCAGGAAAAAGTCGACGAACTTGTTGTGCACCTTGCCAGTCAATTTCAAGTAGTACATCATGACCTTTAGCAAGTTGTTCTTTTACAGTCGCTTGCGCTGTGCCGTAATAATTACCAAAGACTTCGGCGTATTCAATAAAACCACCTTCTTCGACCAGGTTTAAAAAGTCTTCTTTAGTCGAGAAATGATAATGTACACCATCGAGTTCGCCAGGTCGTTGACCGCGTGTCGTATGAGAAACAGAAACATGAAGATTGTTGACGCGTTCAAGTAATGCTTTAACGAGGGATGTTTTGCCCGTTCCAGACGCTGCAGAAACGACAAACAAGAGACCCGACATGATATTTTTCCTGATATGATAAAATATCTTCTCTATTTTAGAGTAGACCGGCTTTAAACTAAATAGTTGTACGTCGATTGTTTTACATTTATTTCAATTGTAGCGCCATAAATTGAGTGAGTATTGAGGATTTCTATGGAAATTGTTTTAGCTAACCCGCGTGGTTTCTGTGCCGGTGTGGATCGTGCCATTGCGATCGTGAACCGTGCCCTAGAATGCTTTAATCCACCTATTTATGTGCGTCATGAAGTGGTCCATAACAAGTTTGTTGTAGATGACTTACGTCAACGTGGTGCAATCTTTGTCGATGAGCTAGATGAAGTGCCAGATGACAATATCGTGATTTTTAGTGCACATGGTGTGTCTAAGGCTGTACAGCAGGAAGCTGAACGCCGTGGCTTAAAAGTCTTTGATGCGACCTGTCCTCTAGTCACTAAAGTACATATTGAGGTGACCAAATATGCACGTGAGGGAGTGGAAGCGATTTTGATTGGTCATGAAGGTCACCCTGAGGTTGAAGGGACAATGGGCCAATATGACACCAAAAATGGTGGTTCGATTTATTTGGTTGAAGATGAACAAGATGTTGCTGATCTAAAAGTGGTGCATCCTGAAAAAGTAGCGTTTGTAACTCAGACAACGCTTTCTATAGATGACACAGCAAAAGTCATTGATGCCTTACGTCAGAAGTTTCCTGAAATTCAGGGGCCGCGTAAAGATGATATTTGTTATGCTACTCAAAACCGCCAAGATGCCGTACGTGATCTGGCTGAGCAATGTGATGTTGTTTTGGTTGTGGGTTCACCGAACTCTTCGAACTCGAACCGATTACGTGAATTGGCTGAACGGATGGGTAAGTATGCGTATTTGGTGGACAATGCAGATCAGTTGCAGCAAGAATGGTTTAATGAACACACTAAAATTGGCGTAACTGCTGGAGCATCTGCACCTGAAATTTTAATTAAACAGGTAATTCAGCGCCTACAAGATTGGGGGGCGAAAGCACCGCAAGAGTTAGATGGTCGTGAAGAAAATATTACATTTAGTTTGCCAAAAGAGTTACGTATTCCTGTAACTCAGGCATAAAGTGTTAATGACTTAACATTCTGAATTTTTTTAAGAATTGACAGATAATTGCTTTTTGGCAATTATCTGTTTTTTTATGCCTTTTATCCTTATTTGTGTTTGTTTTGTAATTTAATTAGATATTATTTTTAATAGGGTAAAGTTTGGCGCGCCTTGGGGGGAGTATGCAGAAAAATAAAGCATTTACATTAATTGAATTGATGGTGACGATTGCTGTGATGGCGATTATCGCGATGATGGCGGCTCCGTCTTTTATCCAAATGGTTCGGAGTAATCAATTGCGAAGCGATACCCGTGATTTTGTGGATTTATTGAGCGAAACGAGATCAGAAGCGATTTTTAAACAGAGTGATCGGGTCGTAGCATTAGATAGTAGTGTGGCAACATCTTTTAAAACTTGGGTGCCAACGCATGTCACAAAAACGAGTGGGGATAGCAGTGTGACTTTTAATCGTTTGGGGCAGACCAGTGTTTCCACAAACGGACAGTGCTTTATTTTTGAACACAGTAGTGATGCTGCGTTAAAAGCATATGTGTATGTACAAAAGGGTGGAACGGTTGTTTACAATAAAGCGGCAACAAGTTGTCCGACTTGAGGGGAAGGAATAATAAAAATGATGAAACGTCAAACGGGAGTTGGGTTGGTGGAGGTGCTTGTGGCTTTAGTACTTCTAAGTATTGCTGTATTGGGGTTTGTGGCATTACAAATTAGAGCCATCACGGCTAGCAACGAAGCGACGATGAATGTTCAGGCGACCAATATTGCCCGAGATTTGGCGGAGCGGATGCGTATGAATCGGGATGGGTTGGTGGGATATGTTGCGAATACCGATACCACGAATTGCGCAACTGCATTTTGCTCCCCTGAAGATATGGCTAAATACGATTTTAGACTAGTAAGCAGCCGTGCAACTGGCTTGGGTATGAGCATGAATGTGCTTAATTGTCAAGGATCTACCTTAGTGCGTAAATGTGTTTATGTGGCGTGGGAAGAAACAACTGCGACCAATGGTACAAGTAGTTCTGATTGCACCAATGGTGCAGCCTATGTGCCAAATGCGAAATGCATCATCATGGAGGTATATAACTATGGCTCATAAGCGATATACCTCAGGTTTCACCCTCATGGAGTTGATGATTGCTTTAGCATTAGGATTGTTAATTGTTGCCGCAGGTTTGGCTGTGTTTTTGAGTAGTCAGCGTTCTTTGGGTTTACAGTCTGGCATGAGTGAGTTGCAGCAAAATGCTAACTTTGGAATGTCGCTCGTTACACATGATTTGAGACATACCAATTTAAATACTGCCTCTTCACATAGGGTGAATAATTATAACAATGGTTCGGGGATTATTTTTAAAAAAGAAAATCTACCAACCGCATTGCAAGCAACACCTAATTTAGAAGCTGAATTTGTTACTTTGCAAAATAAGGATACTGACAACACTACTGGGACAAGTGATCGGTTAACTATACAATATGTCCCTGCAAGCAGTGAGATTTTTAATTGTGAAGGCGTACAGGTGACGAATGCGTCCTCGAAAACCATTGTGCAACGTTATTATGTGGCAGAAAGTCCACAACAAGTACCGGGTGAGCCGACCTCGTACTCGCTGTATTGTGATGCTGCTTCTTATGATGGTGCAGGGCTAGTCGGTTTAAATACCAATGCACAACAAATTATGCAGCGGGTCGATGCGTTTAAAGTACGCTTAGGGGTAAAAAATCCTGCGGGTCAGTTACGCTATATGACAATTGATCAATATATTGCAGCGATGGAGACAATCCGTGCAGCTTGTGCCACCCCAATAGTTGAAGATACCTGTTCAAAAACCTATTTGAATGTTGTTTCTATGGATATTGGAATTTTGTCTCGTTCCACGGGAACAATTGGTGCAGATGCAAATTTAAATACTCAAACCAGCTTTAATGTTGCGGGAACTCCAGTCACGCTTTCAGGGGATGTAGCAGTAAATAAGCGATATTTGCGTCAGGCGGTAAATCAAGTGGTCGCCATTCGTAATACCTTGGGAGCATCATCATGAAACAACAAAAAGGCGCAACACTCATTACGGTATTGGTCATTTTGATCGTTATCACATTACTGGGGACTATAGCGGTAAAAATGGGGATTGTGGGCTTAAAAATTGCAACTAATAGTCAGGTGAATGCGTTGTTGTTAGAAAACTCCGATTCCGCGTTGTTTAATATTGAAAACCCTGCTGAGGTTGAAAGACAACTGGCCTTGGATGGTATGTTTGCTTATTTTAACTCGTCTGCCAATGCAAATGACGAATTGGTATTTTGCTATCGCGCATCGGAAAATTCTTTCTTTAAATTATCTAAAGCTAGCGCGATTACAGAGGATGGATCAACGACCAAGATTGGTGTTGATGGCTTTTGTAAAGCCAACCAGTTTGCAATGGGGCGTTCTGCGGTTTTGTCGCAAGTATATTTAACCAAAAGCTCCACGGCTTCTGCGCCTTTTAGTTCAGTTCCCAAAGGGACTAGTTTGGGGCAAAGTAATGTTCCTGCAACCACAAATAATATTGGTGCAACGGTTATTTCAGTCTTACCAAGTTTTGCAGGTGCGACTACTACGCAAATAGAGAACTGTTTTAAGCAGCGGGCTTCGGCCGTGGGGGCATGTTTTGATGGGTTAGGTATTCCCTATAACATGCAGCATTCGGACTACGTGGTTGGTGGTCAGCCGAAGTTGATATCGTAAAGAAAGAGGATTAAAAAAATGAAAACATTGAATTCAAGAAATGTGCTTTCTACGGCGGTTTCGGCGCTGATGACGATGATGGTCTGTAGTGGCGTATCTCAGGCGAGTGATATTGAGATCTATACAACAGGCTTTACACCGAAACCTGTGGTGATGTTCGCATTGGATAATTCAGGGTCAATGTCGTGTTGTGGTCGTCGTAGAGCTTTTGATTTGAAGGACTCTATGCAAGCCGTCTTGCTTGGCGAAGGTGCTGGCACAAGTCGGATTGCTCCAGTGCGGAATGTACGAGCTGGTTTGTCCACATTTGAAAGTCCACCATGGTATCCGATTAAGAGTGGTACTACTGAGTTGTATAAAACAACAGTACATCCAGCAACAGCGGAAGTTGACTCTGATACATCAATTAAGGTGCCACGTCGTGATGCTGGCTATATTGCGAGTCCAGCAAAACTTTTGGATGATCGGATTATCTACCCAGATGGTCGTAAAGATTTGTTTCCGACTAACGGCGATGTGATTTTCAAAGCTGGTAATGATCAACCGACAAAAACTGCGTCGAATGTAACGATAGATAGTAATAATAAAAAAGCATACATTCGCTTTCAAGTCGATGTGCCACGAGGAGCAACCATCAATAAAGCATATTTAGAGTTGCGCTCTAATACAGATAATGGTTCAAATAAATTGAATATTCGAGTTGCAAAACATAATGATTTGTATGCGGCAAATCCAACGATTACGAATTTGCAAACTTTTACGGTCGCTGCAACTGCTAAGGCACTTGTCAGCGGGGTGGATAATACATATCTAAACAAAATTTTCACCAATGGAACATCGAGAAGAGCGATAACTACAACCAAGAACTCATACAAAAATGACAATATTGCTAGTCCAATGTATGTTTATTCGATGGATGTAAAAGACGAAATAGAGGATTTAATCAAGAATAATGCCAACTGGTGCGGAATGGGGGATATTGTGTTGGAAGTCTCCCGAGAAAATAATAACTACACATTTTATACAGACAATGAAGATCGGGTCAATCCGCACCTTTATGTGGACTGGACTTTAACGGATAACAGCAAACGTGCCAACAACTGTATGTTCACTGATACAAAGCGATCAGCAGCACAAAAAATAACAAATTTAGGTGCTAGCGGAGTTGTTGGGGATATGTTGTCTCGTCAATCGATGAATTTGCAAATCCAACGTATTATTACAGATACAGCTACTCCGTCTGCAGCTATGTATGCTGAAACCATTGCATATATGTTGGGGAATAGTACAAAACCGCTGTCGAATACAACAGTCGAAAATACATCGATTGACTACGCATTGAGCGGACTGACCTCAGGAACAGGCAGTAACATTAAATATATAAGTCCAATCGAAAATGTGGCGAATTATGTTTCTAATTCCAGTAATCCGTCTTATAGTCGCGCCTATACTGCTGAGCAACAATGTGGGCAACATGGAATCTATTTTTTGACTGATGGTGATGCAGAGTTTAGTGTTAGAGGTGCGAACAACACGAATGATAAGTTGTATGCTTCTGCGATGGGTTGGTCTAGTATCACGTGTAATAGTTTTGATTCCTGTGCTCGAAATATGGCAAAAGGGCTATTAAAAACAACAGGACACACATTTAATAATAGAAAGGTGAAGATTAAGACTTCCACTGTAGGTTTTGACTTTTCGGGGACGTCATTGCCTAACTGGGCTGCGGATGGTGGTGGGCAATATACGGCTGTTAGTGCAAGTGGGGCTGGTGGCGCAAAAACGGGTGTTGTATCAAGTATTAACGCATTCTTAGATGATGTATTTGATACTGAGATTCCTGAGGTTGCAACAGGTTCGCCAACCCTTCCACAAGATGCCTTAAATCCATTGCGGATTCAGCCTTATGGTTACTATGCGTCATTTACACCTAAGCCACAAGACCCATATCGGCTATGGCTAGGGAATATGAATAAGTATCATCTTTATAATGGTGAGCTTTACAATAGTGCTAAGACTTTAAGATTGATCAAAGCCGATGGGTCGTTAGATACGACGGCAAATGGATTGTGGACAGGTGGTATGCTCGGACAGTTACCGCTTGGACTTGCGACCAATGAGAGTGGTGATCAATATACCAAACGGACTATTTATACCAACCGTGAGATTTCTGATACTGCGCCATATCCAGCATCAGCAAGTGATGAGTTGAAAAAAGTCAATGTCACTAGCTTATTTGGCACAGGGACAAGTGCTTTATTTGTCAATGATCCTGATAAGAACTATTGGCTGAACTTGCTTGGTTATAATGTGGGGGCAAATGAAACAGGTGTTACCCTTGCCAATCTCAGCGCAAAACCTGAATTACGCCAACTTGGTGCAGTCATGCACTCTACGCCGATCTTATTAACACAGTCAGGAAAGATCACTGTCGATACAAATGGTATTAATACGACAAATCGTGATGATTATTTGCTTTTTGGTACGACACAAGGCTTGTTGCATGTGGTGAAAGCAGGGAAAAGCAGTACCGATGCTGATCGTGGTAAGGAAGTATTTACTTTTGTACCTCACGAAATGATGGAGAAACAAAGAACGGCATTCCTGACAGAAGATAGTACCACTGGTGGTTCGGCGAATCTGTTTTATGGTATTGATGCGCCATGGGTTGCTCATACTCAATATGTGGCAAAAAGCGATGGGACATTAACTGTTAATTTATCTGGACGTACTGTCAAAGAAAGTGATGATGCAGATGAAATCGCATTAAAAGGTTTGCAATGGGTGTATGGTGGGTTGCGTATGGGAGGTAGAAGCTACTACTCTCTCGATTTGTCCGACATTGATGATCCAAGCTTAAAGTTTCATATCAATCCTGATGCTGCGGATAATGCTGACGGAACTATTAATACGAATAATGCGCTCAGCTATATGGGGCAAAGTTGGTCTAAGCCAACGATTGCTTATGTCAACTTTGGTGGTGTGCGGAAATTAGTCATGTTTGTAGGTGGTGGATATGATATGGGCTATGAAAACCCAACTTACAATCAGAGTAATGGTAAAGGCGCTGGTGTCTATATGTTTGATGCCATGGATGGTAGTCTGCTTTGGTGGGCGAGCTCTAATGCAAGCTCTTCGGATAATAAAGGGGCAGAAGCCTCAACGCCAAAAGCTGAGTTGCAATATAGTGTAGTCAGCCAGATCAATGCGATTGATCGGGATAGTGATGGCTTGGTCGATCATCTGTATTTTGGTGATCTCGGTGGGCAAGCATTCCGTGTCGATCTGAATAATGGTGCCAGTGCAAAAAGTAATTTTGCCACTCGTGTACAGCGTTTATATAACGGTCATGTTAATACAGGTCTAAGTCCTCGCTTCTATGAAATGCCAAGCTTTTCTGTGCATGATGGTGTAAATGGTGCATTTGGAGTCCTTGCACTAAGCTCAGGTAATCGTAGCTCTCCTCTAGCAGGGACTACAGGGACAAATGCTTCGGGTGTGGGGAGTGCTGAAGATGCTGTATTTGTGATTTATGACAATGATGTTGCTCGTAATGATCTATACACTACAACGAGTTTAAATACAGGTAATGTTACTTTAGACAATTGGTCTGTAGCAGGTGTTGCGCAAACTAATGGTACAGGCGCATCGACTGCATACAATGGAGGCTGGAAGTATGCTTATAGCACTACAGCAGGGCGCTATAAAGGACTCAATGAGCTCTACGCCTTGGATAATATGCTGTACGTCAACGTCTTTGATCGTGATGGTACGGGGATTGGTGGTGGAACATGTTCAGGCGGTGTAAAAGGGGATAGTTATGTTTATCAATTCTGTTTGCCTACAGGTAAGTGCCCTGAAAACTTTTATGCGAGTGGTCAGACAGCGCCGAATAGTGTGAAACTGGGTGCTGGTATTTTGGGGACTGGTTTAGGGCAAGGACGTACTAATGCAAACAATACTGGGTTAATTGTAAGACGCCCAACCACGCTCAATTGTACCACTAGCCCAAATTTACCTGAATGTCAGGAGTTTACCACCACAGCGAAACTTAGACAGTTACGTTGGTATGAAACTCGTTAAGGGGTAAAGCATGAAAAAATACTTCGCTAGGGTGGTTTTTTTGCACAGGTCGAATATAGTTGCGAACTCTGCTTGTGAGTTAAAAACTTGCAAGCAGGGATTCGCCCGCCTCAACCGCAATGCTGGATTTACACTTATTGAACTGATGATTGTTATCGTGATTATGGCAGTTCTTGCTGCCATCGCTTATCCTAATTATACGCAATACATGGAAAGACGAGATTTGGCAATCGCGAGACAAGAAGCATTACGCATTGCTGCTGAGCTGGAGCGGTTTAAAGCAAAAAACTTTAGTTACAAAGGTTTTGATGCCAGTTATTTGTATAGTTATACAGGAGCTGATGCTGATGGAAATCCTACAACTGCCAGTTATTATAATAAAACGACGGGTCAATTGTTGTTGCCACTAGGCTCAACGAGTTCCACTGCAAAATATACGTTGACATTGGCGAATGGAGGAACAGGACATAAGCCCTTAACGATTGTTAAAGGATCTGATGGTCAAGAAACAGCAGATTCGGCGAGTGTGAACGGTTTGAGCTGGGTAATGTCGCTAGAGCGGGCTAAGGATAGTGATGGTGAGCCAAAACAGCCACGTAATTACGATCTGCTTTTAAGCAATACAGGTATACGTTGTATGACAAAAGTCAAAGATGTAGTGACAGGTTATGCAAATTGCGGCAGTTATAGCGAGTCATGGTAATGAAAAAATACTCTTTAGCATTTACTTTAATTGAATTAATGATTGTTGTCGCAATTATTGGCATCTTGGCAGCAATTGCTTATCCATCTTACACACAGTACAAAATCCGCACCAATCGGGCAGATGTGCAAAGTGAAATGATGCAAATAGCCCAACGGTTACAGAGTTATTATGTCATCAATCATAATTATACCAACGCAAGATTGGACAATGGCACAGTGAGTAAAGCCTATCCTGCTTCAGGAAGTGTATATACCATCACCCTTGCGCCACTCGATCAAACTTGGACGCTTACGGCAGTCCCAACCCCGAATACAGTTCAAGATGGTAATGGAGCAGTGGTGCTAAATAGCCAAGGACAAAAATGTTGGGAGAAAGGAACGACATGCAGTGTTTCTACTTCTTCAAATTGGGAAAGTCGTTAATTCTCGTTTGATGAAGTCTCTTAAAAGAGCATTCCTAGATGCTCTTTTTTGTAAAAAAATCCAAATTCAAAACTGTGGATAAATCTAAATTATTCTTTCTTTCAGCATAAAATTAACGTAAAATACCGCCCTCTATGAAAGGGGTTTGAAATGTATCGATGGTCGGTACAGGGATAATCCGTAAAAACTATAAGGTTCTATCATGGTTGTTATTCGTCTTGCACGCGGTGGTGCTAAAAAACGTCCGTTCTATCAAATCATTGTGACTGATAGCCGTAATGCACGTGACGGTCGTTTCATCGAACGTATCGGTTTCTTCAACCCTACAGCTCAAGGTAAAGCAGAAAAACTTCGTTTAGATGCTGACCGTTTTGCTCACTGGGTTTCACAAGGTGCTCAACCTTCAGAACGTGTTGCTTCTTTAGCTGCTGAAGCTAAGAAAGCTGCAGCTACTGCTTAATTAGTAGTAGGTTACCCATGACACCAACACAGAATGTTCCCGAAGATCGTATTCAGATTGGACAGCTACGTTCAGCATATGGATTAAATGGGTGGCTCTGGGTCTATTCCAATACAGAACCTATGAGCA
Organism: Acinetobacter sp. YH12137; assembly: GCF_013418535.1. Lineage (NCBI taxonomy): Bacteria > Pseudomonadati > Pseudomonadota > Gammaproteobacteria > Moraxellales > Moraxellaceae > Acinetobacter > Acinetobacter sp. YH12137. Next base: position 111,734 of record NZ_VPBW01000003.1, read on the forward strand.
ATATTTTTGACTACCTCCCTTGGTACATTGAGACCAAAGCAGGTTGGCAAACAGTAGATGTAAAACGTTGGAAACCACATGGCAAAGGCTTGGTTGTTTCGCTAAAAGGTGTGAGTGATCGTACCGCGGCAGATAACTTGGTTGGCGCAAATATCTGGATCTCTAAATCTCAACTGCCTCAAGCAGGCGTGGACGAGTATTACTGGTCAGATTTGAAGGGCTTAACAGTGTTAGGACTCGGTGAAGATGAACAAGAAGTCAACCTCGGTCAAATCCACGAATTGTTTGAAACAGGTGCTAACGACGTGATGGTAGTTCGCGCTACTGCTGACAGCGTCGATAGCGAAGAGCGAATGATTCCATGGCATAAAGATGTGGTACAGCGTGTTGATCTCGAAGCTGGTCGTATCTACGTAAATTGGGGCGTAGATTATTAATCCTTTAAGGATTGACGCAGCAGGAAAATAGAGGAGTCTGCGATGTTTTTTGCAGTCATTACGCTTTTTCCTGAAATGTTTGAAGCGATTACAGCCTACGGTATTAGCGGGCGCGCAGCAAAACGTGACATTGTGCAAGTTCATTGTATCAATCCACGCGAATTTGCTGAAGGGAACTATAAACGGGTGGATGAACGTCCATTTGGTGGTGGTCCCGGTATGGTGATGATGGCTGAGCCATTAGCGAAAGCAATTCATCGTGCCAAAGAGCTTGCAGCGCAAGCGGGTGCAGTTCATGTTCCAGTGGTGTATATGTCACCGCAAGGAAAAACCTTAAATGAACCTGCGGTACAGGACTTCGTTAAATATGACGGACTGATTGTACTGTGTGGTCGTTATGAAGGTGTCGATGAACGTTTGATCCAGAAATATGTTGATCAGGAATGGTCGATTGGAGATTACGTGTTATCGGGTGGTGAACTTCCTGCGATGGTTTTGTTGGACAGTATTATTCGGAGACTTCCGGGTGCAATGTCAGATGAACAATCACACGTGCAAGACTCATTTGTGGATGGCCTTCTAGACTGCCCACAATATACCAAGCCAGACCATTTTGAAGGTATGGATGTGCCAGACATTTTGAAATCGGGACATCATGCCAATATTGAGAAATGGCGGTTTTTGAAGCGATATCAGCGTACTTTGGAACGCCGGCCTGAGTTGGTGGAAAAAGTTGAACTGACCAAGCAGCAAAAGAAATGGCTAAAAGATTTAAAAAGTGGCAACAACTAATCTTGTTGTCCAAATTTGTATTTAAGCAATGTTGTTTAAATACTTAAAATAGGCTCTTTATGCATTGAAGCGGTCAAGCATAAAGGGAAAGTCAATCGGGTCTATGCGATTTAGCCTCTATACCCAGCGATGATCAGACCTCTTCTGACTCGCACAAATTGGAGATACCCCATGAGCGGTAAGCATCCTTTAGTACAAGCTGTTGAAAATGCTCAGCTTAAACAAGACATCCCAGCTTTTGCACCAGGTGACACAGTAGTTGTCCAAGTAAAAGTAAAAGAAGGCGACCGTGAACGTCTACAAGCGTTCGAAGGCGTTGTCATTGCTAAGAAAAACCGTGGTCTGAACTCTGCGTTCACAGTACGTAAAATTTCTAGCGGTGTTGGCGTTGAGCGTGTATTCCAAACTCACTCTCCAATCGTTGCTAAAATCGAAGTGAAACGTCGTGGTGACGTTCGTCGTGCTAAACTTTACTACCTACGCGAATTGTCTGGTAAAGCTGCACGTATTCGTGAAAAATTGCCAGCTCGTAAACAAGGTTAATTTTAGCCTTGCTTTTAAGCAAAAAAATGCGCCTTTGGGCGCATTTTTTTATGTTTGCTTTTATCTGGATTTATTCGAAATGTTCCTGCAAAGGCAAGATCATGGCATCCAAAATATCCAAGAAAATTTTATGAATAAACATCAGGAATAATACAAAATATCCCCAAGACTGGAATCCTGCATTAAAAAGTTGAATGCAAATAAAACATTGTGTGATAGCCAGTAAAATACTGATCCATACATTTGCGATAATATGTCGATGACAAGAGGGACAATAATAAGGCTCATATTTTTTAAATTGAAAAGGATTAATCACTTTTCGTTTGCAACAGGGGCAGGTTCTTTTAAATTTATTTGTAATTGCTAAAGAATATAGCTGCGTTGGCCTATTTTCACTGTTCTTATTTTTGTGATGAATCAATATTTTATAGTGAGTTTTAGTATTTTTAATAATTGATTTTTCTGGAAAAAATTATAGAACAGTAAGAAAAAGCCTCCCTCTCAAGAGGCTTTTTGGATTTTATAAGCCTTGTAGTTTTAAACGATTAGCATGTTGACGATAAACATCTACAGGGTCTGGAGCGAATATACTCTTTAATCCGAGGACCTGGTTCACTTCATCCAGATGGTTCCAGTTGTAGTTATCACGAATCGTCTTGCCAAACTTGGCACTACAACGGGCTACTAAACCGTCATTTTCTTTACCACCATCAATTAAGAGGCTCGTGACTTTGAGTGCAGAGTCAAGATCCAGAAGATTGGTCACTGTTCCTACGCCAGTAAAGGAATAGTTATAGATCTCTTTATTACCATATTTCCATTTATATTCACCTTCACCACAGGCTGTGGTGGGCATACCAATTGGATATCTCTGATTAAAGTTCGCAGAGCCCAATGCCGTTAAACTGCTGCCACCCGCAAGTGAATCATGCGGATAAGAGTTTGGGTCCAGGCCTTGAGCCCAGGTAATGGCTTTAGAAACCAGATTTATTGTGCCGACCAGTGGCGCTTCAATAGCAGTCCCTTCAGCTTTTAGAATCAGGTCTGCAACCGGTGAACCTTTGTGCGGTGCACCTACTGTGGTTAATGAAGCCACCAGTTTAGGTTCTGAACCGGCCACATAACGAATTGTTGGGCCACCATGTGAGTGTCCGATCAGATTAACTTTATCTGCTCCGGTAATTGCGGCAATTTCCTTGACCTGCTCCAAAAGTTGTTCACCGCGAATTTCAGATGAGTTAAAAGGGGAGACTCGCGTTGCCCAAACATTCGCACCATTACGGGCCAGATCAGGTAAAATCTGATACCAATAGTCCAGTCCAAACTGGTCAGTGCCAACCCGAATGAAACCCGCCATGCCGTGTGAAAATACAATCGGATATTTGGTTTTGGCATATTGTGAACTGGCTTTCGCCGTCACCTGACTGGCCTGGGTAGAGGCATGAGCCGTAAAGCAGGCCGCTGCCATGAGCAGACCTGTCGTTAATACTCCATATTTCATCATTATTTCCTCATTCTTGTTGTTGTGTTAAGGCGATCCTCGCCATAATGTGGGGAATAGCCAGCTGAAAAGCTGACCCATTAAGCGTTTTGAGTGTTTTATCTCCCTATTTTTTTAAGTGAAAATAACGAAAAAGCCCTTATATCCGTAGATATAAGGGCGATGAAAATTATAGATTCTGAAGTTTTAAACGATTGGCATGTTGACGGTACATCGCCACCGGATCCGGAGCAAGCAGGCCTTTAAGACCAAACATCATATTGGCCAGATCGGTATGGTTCAGCTTGTACTGGTCATTAATCACCTTACCAATGAATGCACTACAACGGGCAACCATGCCATCGTTGTCTTTATTGCCGTAAGATAAAGGGCCAAGCTGCATCAGGATGGTATCGATATCCAGTGCATTGGTCGCTTGAGCCACACCGGTCCAAGAATAATAATAGATACCGTTACGGTCTTTTGATTTCAGGTTCTTATTACAGTTTTCTGTGGAGGCTAAGACACCATCCTGCACCATCTGTTTGGCCACGCTGGCATTAAAAGAGCTGGAGCCAGTTTGGGTCAGGGATTTCATGGATGCATCGAAATCAATTTCCAGTTCAGGTTTGAACTGTCCCAGTGCGATCAGTGGCCCAATAATATAATCACCGAGAACATTAAAAGCAGTGCGGGTAAGAGTATTGTTCTGAATATCATCGGCCACTTTAGAGCCATGATAGGTGCCTGCAACCCCCGTAATGGATGCAATCTGCTGCGGTCGAGTCGCTGCCACATAGAGTACAGTCGGGCCACCATGGGAGTGACCGATGAGATTGATTTTTTCCTTCCCTGTAATTGCCAGCACTTCATCGACCTGATGAATGAGCTGTTCACCACGGTGGGTCGTGGTATTGGCAGGCGACAATTGGGCGGCAAACACGGTAGAGCCATTACGAGCCATATCCGGCAGAATCTGATACCAGTAATCTAAGCCAATGGTATCAGTACCTATGCGTTGCCAGCCTAGCCAGCCATGCACCATCAGAATAGGATATTTGGTTTTGGCATAGTCTGATTTGGCTTTTTCAGTGACCTGAACTGCACTTGCTGCCGCCTGGGTTTGTGTTGAAAAGCCAAAACCGAGGCCTGCTGCCAAGGAAAGCGCCAGCATCTGTGTTGTTTTAATAAAAGTACGCATAACCGTTCCTTTGTTCATTTTATTGTTATAAAAAGCAATCATTGCTCGGGAGTATTGATGCGCGATAAATATTGAAGTTGGATGTCTCGATCGTGCAGACCTAATCTTCAATCACGCGCAAAAATTATTATTTTGAAGCAGAAGCATTTTTTCATGCTGATGAGCCAATTCCATGTCATTTCGGGCCATGCCCGATGAGCATTTATGAGTCCATAAATTTGCAATTTATATACGTATGTATTTTATTGTTAACTCCTTGAAATATAAGATTGATGAATGTTTAGGTTGAAATAGTTAGAAACAAATAACAATGTTAAAAAAAGTAATCAGCCCAAGAAAATCAAGGCTTTCAGAGAGAAATGGCTCTGTTAAACTCTCAAAATAGAGGGTCAGCGTTACTGTTTTTATATAAGAGATGGGACAAAAAGAAAGGGAATAGGAGAAGATATTCGACGCCGTAGCAGTACTGTGTAGCTACGGCGTCAATGAGCAATTTTAGCTGAAAATTAATTGGCAAAGGGTAGGGTCCCACCCTGATCATGTACCTGTTCAAATGTACCTACACGAAGCCGTTCTTCAGGGCGCTGGAAATGTTTCTGACGCAACTGATCAACTGCCTGCTGTTTGGCATTTTCACTCAGGCCACTTTTTAGGATGTTATCGCGCTCGCCCAAGTAACGCGTCACACTGGATTTCCAATTCGCACGTTCATCATCAAGTTTTTCCAGACGTTGGGTTGCTTCAGGACCGACCAGATTCAGGCGCATCTGACGGATTTCTTCCGCAGAACCACCCCGGGCTTTAATATCAGCGGTGAGTTTACGCAGATCTTCCAGTTTATTCAGTTGCTCCAGATTTTCTTGCCAGTCCTGCGGTAACTGCGCAAACAGTTCTTTTAGCTTCTGGGCTTTTTCTGCTTCGCTCAGCTTTTTATCCGCCATGACTGCCATCCGGTCTAAGGTATATTCATGATAGGTATCTTCAGTGCCAAACAGTCCTTCAATTTCATAATCAGAGAAAAAGCGTTTACGCAGGTTCTGGGTGCTGGCATAGATACTGCGGTAGTAAGCTGGATCTTCTTGATCCAGACCTACAGGTGGAGTCAGTTCTCCCAAACCTTGACGATACTGGATATAACGGTTCCAAAGATCCAGAACTTGTGAGAGTGCAGGATCCTGATAATTTTGCTGAATATAGGCCTTAAAATCTCGCTGGATTTGTTCGAGGGTTTTTTCCCCATATTGGGTAATAAAATATTCAAAACAGTTACGGGTCTGTTCATTGACAATCAGGCGATTGCTGGCATCCATCTGCATCTGGCAATTAATTTCCGTATCCTGCTGGCTTGGACTCAGGAATATGTTATTTACGGGGCCATTGGCCAGTGCTGCTGCCTGCTGAGCACTGCTTTCATTGGTGGATTGCGGGCCTGAGACACGTGCCTGTGCTTCATCCCTAGGAGCAAGCCATAGAATCAGGGTAATCAAGCACAATACGATGAGCGCAATCACGATCCATAGTTTATATTTCTGCATATCCTATGCACCTTTATTTTAATTATCGGATTATTTTAAATTTTGCATTCGGCAGAATAGGAGATATTGCACCTTATATGCTGTAGAAAAGTTGTAAATAATTGGCTGGGGTTTTACCATTGCGCCAATTTATAAAATGTCTGACTTTTTGCCATGAAATCCTCATCTCCTAAAATTCAGCGTCGTCATATCAGCGGTGTATTTCTATTAAATAAGCCTCTAGGCATCAGCTCGAATGCTGCATTGCAAAAAGTACGCTGGTTATATCGTGCGCAAAAAGCTGGACATACTGGTGCACTAGATCCCTTGGCCTCCGGTCTTTTACCGATCTGTCTGGGTGAGGCGACCAAGTTTTCGCATTATCTGCTGGATTCAACCAAGCGTTACCAGACCACAGTTTTTCTGGGACATAGCACTACGACAGGTGATGTCGAAGGAGAGATTCTGCTGGAAAAACCAGTGCCTGAACTGAATGAAGAGTTGATTCAGGAGACAATTGCCAAGTTTGTCGGTGAGATCCAGCAAGTGCCACCGATGTATTCGGCTCTGAAAAAAGAAGGTCGTCCGCTGTACGAGCTGGCGCGTAAGGGCATTGAAATCGAACGTGAAGCACGTCCAATTACCATTTATGCAATTGAGCTTTTATCTTTTACTGAAAATAGCATTACGCTGGATGTGACCTGTTCCAAAGGTACTTATATTCGGGTACTCGGCGAAGATATTGCCAAAGCACTCGGTACTTATGGTCATTTGACTTATCTGCACCGGATTCAAACCGGTCATTTTGACCTTATTCCAAGCTATACCATTGAATATCTGGAAAGCTTAACTGAGGCAGAACGTGAAGCACTATTACTGCCAGCTTATGCACCGGTACAGTATTTCCCGCAGATTCAGGCACCGGAAGGCCGTGCAGAATATTTTAGCCGGGGTATGGAAAGTAATATCGACCATTCGGCAGAGCCACAGGTGCTGGTTTTTGATGGCGAGAAATGCTTAGGCCTGGCTGAAATCACGGATAAAAAACGTCTGGTACCTAAACGTGTTCTTAATCTCTAGGCGCGTTGAATAACAATGGACATCGAGATTATCCTCAGTCTGGTGCTTTTTGCCTTTATGGCCGGAGCGATTGACGCTGCTGTCGGTGGTGGCGGTCTGATCCAGATCCCGGCGATTATGAGCAGTCTGCCGCAGTTGCAACCTGCCACGGTATTTGGCACTAACAAGCTGGCCTCTATTTTTGGTACAGGCTCGGCAGCCTTTTCCTATCTTAGACAGGTCAAACTGCCATGGGTTTTACTTGGTGTAATTGCGCTGTGCAGCTTTATTAGCTCATTTATTGGAGCAGCCAGTGTCACCTTGATTCCGGTGGATATTCTCAAGCCTTTTGTGCTGATTATGCTGATCGTGATTGCGATTTATACTTTCATGAAAAAGCAGTTTGGTCGGGTACATGTCGAGCAAAAGCTGAATAAAAAGATGCTGATACTGGCAGCACTAGGCAGTCTGGCTATCGGTTTCTATGACGGAATTTTTGGCCCAGGCACGGGCAGTTTCTTTATCTTTTTCTTTATCCGTTATCTGAGCGTGGATTTCTTGCATGCCTCAGCTTTATCGAAAATTGCCAATTTCACTACCAACTTGGCGGCACTGAGTTTCTTTATTCCTACAGGTCATGTGCTGTTTCTAGTCGGTGCCATGATGGCGGCTGCCAATATTTGCGGTTCGCTATTAGGAGTTAAACTGGCCTTCAAATATGGCAGCGGTTTTATCCGGATTCTGTTTCTGATCCTGGTCAGTTTGCTGATTTGCCGTATGGCTTATCAGATGTTTTTAGCCTAAAAATAGATGTAAACTATTCTCAATATTAAAGTTTTTTATACAAATTCGCCTTATAAATATTCCTGACCATTTGCCGGTTTCACTCTATGCTGGAGCAAAGGCATGACAAAAACAGGAGAAAAATTACATGACCACCATTTTTGAAGCATTAAGGGAAAGTCATGAAATCCAGCGTGATCTGGCAGAAAAATTACTGCAAACTTCGGGGGATTCGCCAGAACGTCGTGAGTTGTTCAAGCAGCTGAAGAATGAACTGTTTGCGCATGAAACCGCAGAAGACCGTTACTTTTATATTCCCTTGATGATGACAGATCCCGGCCTGAACATTACCCGTCACGCCTTGGCAGAACATCATGAGATGGATGAAATGATTGAGGAACTGACTGAAACTGAATTTAGTAGCCCAAGCTGGATTGCAATTGCCAAGAAACTGTCAGATAAGGTACATCATCATTTGAAAGAAGAAGAGCATGCTTTCTTCCAGCAGGCCGGAAAAATTCTGGGAGATGAACAAAAACAGGCTTTAGCGGATCAGTACAAAACTGAATATCAGAGTTATAAAGAAATGAAAAAAGACATGCTGGTTAAAAGCTAATATTTAAATTTATTTAAATTCAAATTTTCATGACAAAAAAAGATGGCCAGAGTGCCATCTTTTTTTATTTATTCAGCTTTCTATTTTCCGGGTTTTATATTGCTGTCGTGCTTCCCGCATGGTCACGCCAACTGAAGCCAGCATAATACAAACCAGTGCGACGGTTTGAAGTAGCGTAATTTTTTCACCCAGCAAAATAAAACCTACCAGTGCCGCCAGAGCTGGAGACAGACTGGAAAGCGTACCATAACTGGTTTTATTCAAGTGCTGAAGCGCTTTTAAATCCAGCGCATAAGGAATGGCTGTTGCCAGCACTGCAATAGTAATGGCCTTGCCCCAATATTGAGTATCAATCAAAGCAGAGGTGTTGTTATATAGGCCGATTGGTAGTAAACACAGGGCTGAAATACTGATGGCAATCGTCAGTGCATGCATCCCGATATTTTGCTGTACCACGCGTTGCCCAAAATAGATATACAGCGCCCAGCAGAGGCCGGCCCCTAAGGCGCAGGCTGCACCAAACAGGTCAAAGTTACTGCTATTGGCTTCCCCCCATGGCACCATCAGCACAATACCTAAAATTGCCAGTAGCACCCAGACATAGTCCTTACGGTTCTGAATCGAAATTAAGGCCAGTCCTAGCGGGCCAATAAATTCCAGTCCGACTGCAATGCCTTGAGGAAGTTTCCCGAGCGACATATAGAACAGGATATTCATGACGCCCAGAGAAGCACTATAGCAGAGCAGATCCCGCCATTTCAGGAAGTGTAAACGTCGAATAATTTTCCAGGAACGGAACATGATACAGACAATAATGGCGGCAAAGCAGAGTCTTAAAATAGTGACGGTGATCGGGTCAAGCACCAGGAAAAGTTGCTTGGCGAAGGATGCACTGATCTGGTATGAAGTCATGGAGAGAACCATGTACAACACAGCAAGAAGTTGGACGTTTGGCATGGGAGAAACTACTTATACCAGAAGGGTATAATCGAGATACAGAAGAAAGCGGAAGTATATCAAACTGGTTAATTTTTGATGAGTAGGGCAGAAGAATATTTTGTGAATACGAAGCAGATTTTGGATCAGTGGATTTAAATTTTTGATTTTATCCCCCACCGAAAAAATTAAATTCAACGTTAATTGTTGATGAGATTGTGGTTACAAATTAATCAATTTTTAATTTGATCTTAATTTTATATTTATTAAAATGGCTTAGACCTCATGATTTGGGTCAACTTTAAAATAACAATGAAAAATAAAGCGATCAAAAAATAATAAGGTAGATAATAATGAAATTAAGATTACTCTCTTGTGCTGTCTTGAGCCTTATGCTGACTGCATGTGGTGGCTCTGATTCTGATAATAACGAGCCAGTCGCAGGCCAACCAACCCCAACCAATCCTGGAACCCCGGATAATGGTGATGGAACATCAGATACGATTTCTGAATTCTATACCTATCAGTTCAACCTGCCGAATATTGATGCTTCAGATATGGAGTCGGAAAAGCTTCTATTGGCCAGTCATAAAAATAAAATTACTGACGGCATCTTATATGCAGATGATAACCGGGCTGTTGATACTGAATATGATCTTGATGAAGATATGACCTTCCCAATTTATGTTACAGAGAAAGGCGTATTCCCTGCAGATCGTGCCCGTACAGCATTAGGCTATAAACTGGAAAAGGTATTGGAAAATACTTCTGAACAATTTACCAGTCGTCCTGTCACTATTCCGGAAAATAACATCAGCAATCATCGACACCTGGAGTGGTATGACCTGTCAGGTAAAGCATTAACTGAACGTACCAATATTGCTGTCGTGAAGATGTATGACGATACCGAGACCAGAGTTTTCTTTAATACTGATACCACGAATGCTGAACGTAAATATTACAATCAATTTGCTACCAATTTTGTCGGTTTACAGAAGGCGCGTACTTTCCCGAACGGATCTAAATGTTTCCGTATTCTGGCGGAACATCCTGAGGAAGAATTTATTGAATTTGATCCGGATATCAAAACTGGCTATCGTACACTGGCTGAATGGCAGACAGGCGAGTCTGTTCAAGAGATGGCGAAAACCATTTTAGATGGCACGATGGCTAACCTGAAATTTAAAAAAGCCGAATATAAAGACGATGCGCAGCAATATTATAAATACTTTGGGGCGATCGAATATCAGGGTGAAATTTATTCCAGTACTTTCTCGGAACATGGAGAGCATATTGATCATGCCGATTATATTGCTCAAGCAAGAAAAGCTGCCTTGGACAATTTAAGGGAAGAGGGTGCAACTCCTCTAATGCTCAAATGGACAGATTACCTGTATGACCATCTTGCTTCGGCATGTGATGGCTATAATGTGACAGCAGCTACAACATTAAATACAGCTATTAAGGATGCAACGCCACGCTAAAATTAAATAGGTCATTTAAAAAAGGCGCTTGAGCGCCTTTTTTATTTAGTGCTTTCTTCTTTGTGTCATCACCGTACAGCCAATCGACGCACTGATAATGGTGGCCAGTGCCAGCCATTGTGTCCACAATAAAGTTTCGCCTAAGAATACAAAACCGGAGAGTGCTGCAACCGCAGGTTCCAGGCTCGTTAGAGTGCCAAAACTCAATGCGGTTAAATTACGCAGTGCAATCATTTCCAAAGTAAAGGGTAAGGCACTGGCAAGTGCAGCCAAAATAACAAAATACATGAGGCTGCTTGGCTCAAACACATGAGCAGGCATTCCCGCAAATAGGGCAATCGGCATCAGCACCAGCATGCCGACGAACATGCCCAGACACACGGTATGATTCCCTGATACACCCGAAGGTTTTTGTCCGGCCACGATATACAGTGCCCAGCAGGAACCTGCACCTAAGGCAAACAGGATGCCCATCGGGTCAAGCGGTTGTGCAGCCTGATCAAAGGGAAACAACAGAACCAGCCCCAGAATGGCCAATCCTACCCAGATAAAATCAAATTTCTGCCGGGCATAAAACAGGGCAACACTTAAGGGACCAATAAATTCAAAAGAGACTGCGATTCCAATCGGCAATCGATCAATTGCCAGATAAAACAGCATATTCATGCCAGCTAATGCCAAGCCATAGCTGATAATGGCTGGCCATCTGACCTGGCGGAAATTGATCTGCCAGACTTTAAAAATGAGCGCCAGAATCAATGCACCCAATAGCAGGCGCATGGCAGAAACGGTCAGGATCGGGAACTGGCCAAACAGATATTTGGCAAAGGAGCCGCTGCTCTGCATGCTAATCATCGCGATCAGCAGAATCAGCGGCGCTTGCACCATAGGTGCAATTTTAAGATTTGGCATGACTAAATTTGTTTCGATTTCTCGAAGAGCGGAAGAGCAGCATCAGCTGAGTAAGGCTTAAAAATAAAAACCTTTAAGCAATAAAAAAACCACAGCCCGAAGACTGTGGCTTTTTAAAAACCTGAATTAGAACAATACGCGAACGCGGATTGTACCTTCAAGGTTGTGTAAAGTATCGAGTGCTTCTTGAGATGCAGTTGCGTCTACATCCATCACCAGGTAACCCACATCGCCTTTGGTCATTAAAGTCTGACCAGAGATGTTGATGCCGTGTTCAGCAAACAGGTTGTTGATCTTAGACAGCACACCCGGAATGTTTTTGTGGATGTGAAGCAGACGGTGTTTGCCTTCAGTTAATGGAAGCGCGATTTCTGGGAAGTTCACCGCAGAAAGCGTCATACCTTTATCTGAATAAGCCACAAATTTCTCAGCAACTTCCAGACCGATGTTCGCCTGAGCTTCCATAGTAGAACCGCCCACGTGTGGAGTCAGGATCACATTTGGAATGTTACGTAATGGAGAAACAAATTCTTCACCGTTCGCTTTAGGCTCTTTAGGGAATACATCAACCGCAGCACCCGCAAGATGGCCAGATTTCAATGCTTCAGCCAGATCTTCGATCACCACACATGTACCACGTGCTGCATTGATGAAGATAGAGCCTTCTTTCATTTGCGCGAATTGTTCTTTGGTCATGAAGTTACGTGTAGACGGAACATCAGGAACGTGAATAGAAACAACATCAGCATTTGCAAGAAGTTCGCCCATTGTGCCGACCTGACGTGCATTACCCAGTGGTAATTTAGTCACTGTGTCGAAATAGATCACTTTCATACCCAGGCTTTCAGCAAGGACAGAAAGTTGTGAACCAATTGAACCGTAACCAACGATACCTAAAGTCTTACCACGAGTTTCGAACGAACCTACAGCAGATTTGTTCCAGCCGCCTGCATGTGTATCTGTAGATTTTTCAGGTACACGGCGAAGCAGAAGAATCGCTTCAGCAAGTACAAGTTCAGCAACCGAACGTGTATTTGAATACGGTGCGTTGAATACCGGAATACCGCGACGCATTGCTGCATCCAGATTCACCTGGTTAGTACCGATACAGAAACAACCTACCGCGATCAGTTTGTTCGCAGCTTCAAACACTTCTTCAGTAAGCTGAGTACGGGAACGGATACCAATGAAGTGTGCATCTTTAATCGCTTCTTTCAGTGCTTCACCCTCAAGCGCTGTTTTGCGATAGTCGATATTGGTATATCCAGCTGCATTCAATGTGTCGATTGCGTTCTGGTGAACGCCTTCTAACAATAGAAAACGGATTTTATCTTTAGGTAGAGATAGATGTTGGCTCATTACGGCTCCGCTACAAAGGCCAAATTTAGTCGCCGTATAATAGCACAGGAATGGGGCGGTTATACATTTCCTTGATGACTACAATATCAGCTATTTTTGCAAGTGATAGTAGTGAAAATGATAGAACTGGTTGAATTAAACTATCATTTTCAAAGGTATATTATCAAAATTGTCATTTTTTAAGGGAAAGCCCCAAAAATAGCTTATAATATTGCGCCATGCTGTTTAAGCTGCCAGTTTTGGTGCTTTAATCATCATGTTTCGCCTGCTTTGTATACAGGTTTTAATGCCTGAAAAATATACAAATAAACTGGCGAGGTCTCTCTTGTTTAATTCATGCTAGGTCTGCAAACGATGAATGCTCCAGTCGCTTTAACCCCAGAGTTATTGACCCAATTGACTGCAATTGTGGGTGAAAACCGTATTAAAACTGATGCGGACAGCCTCCAGAATTGGGGTCGTGATCATACCAAACACTTTGATCCAAACCCATCGGTCATCGTTTTCCCATCTTCGACTGAACAGGTTCAAGCAATTGTGAAGCTTGCCAATCAGTTCAATGTTGCAGTGACTCCATCAGGTGGTCGTACTGGTCTTTCTGCAGGTGCTGTCGCTGCGAATGGCGAGATTGTGGTAAGCATGGACAAGATGAACCAGATTCTGGAATTCTTTCCGGCAGACCGTATGGTGCGCGTACAGGCAGGTGTGGTGACTGAACAGTTGCAAAACTATGCTGAAGAGCAGGGCATGTATTACCCGGTTGATTTTGCCTCTTCTGGTTCAAGCCAGATCGGCGGGAACATCGGCACCAATGCTGGCGGGATTAAAGTGATCAAATACGGCATGACCCGTAACTGGGTGCTTGGCCTGACTGTGGTGACTGGTAAAGGTGATGTACTGCGTCTGAACAAGGGCATGATCAAGAACGCAACGGGTTATGCGTTACAACATCTGTTTATCGGTGGTGAAGGTACCTTAGGGTTAGTCACTGAAGCAGAAATCAAACTTGAGCGTCAGCCACACGACCTGCAAGTGCTGGTACTGGGTGTACCTGATTTTGATGCGATCATGCCAGTATTGCATGCCTTCCAGGCGAAGATTGACCTGACTGCATTCGAGTTCTTCGGTGAGCTAGCGATGCAAAAAGTACTGGCCAATGGTCACGTACAGCGTCCATTTGAAACTGAATGTCCATTCTATGTATTGCTTGAATTTGAAGCGCCGTTTGAGCCAATTATGGACAAGGCAATGGAAATCTTCGAGCACTGTATGGAGCAAGGTTGGGTGCTGGATGGCGTGATGAGCCAAAGTCTTGAGCAAGTACATAGCTTATGGCGTCTGCGTGAAGACATTTCTGAGTCGATTGCTCCATTTATTCCATATAAAAATGACATCTCTGTACTAATCACTCACGTACCGGCATTCATTAAAGAAATCGATGCGATCGTGAATGAAAACTACCCAGACTTCGAAATCTGCTGGTTTGGTCATATCGGTGACGGTAACCTGCACTTGAATATCCTGAAACCGGCTGACCTGACCAAAGATGAATTCTTTGCGAAATGCCAAGTCGTGAACAAGTACGTATTTGATACTGTGAAAAAATATGACGGTTCAATTTCTGCGGAACATGGTGTGGGTATGACCAAGAAACCTTATCTTGAATACACCCGTTCAGCTGAAGAAATCGAATACATGAAAGCCTTGAAAAAAGTGTTCGATCCAAATGGCATCATGAACCCAGGCAAACTATTCAATCTTTAATCAGAATAGATTTACAAAAGCGCATCGAAAGGTGCGCTTTTTTTATTGCTCTGTAACTGGACTTACAGAGTCTAAATAGCGTTAAGCTGAAAAGCCCGGCATGATAATTTCTGCATAATAAAGATAATCTGGGTTAAACAATATGTTACGGTTATTGGCGGTTACAATTTTAGGTCTGGGTGTGATGACATCAGGTTGTACAACTACCCAGAAAGTGATTGCAAAAGTGCAGTCTTCTTCAGATACACCTTTGGATCAGGTGCTTAAAATGAGGCCTGACCTGCGTGAAGAACTGGCAACAGTCGAGATTCGTCAGTTCTTTAATCGTGTTGAGTCACCGACAGTTGGACAGGTGAAAGTAACTGAAACAGGTCTGATGGATGATTCGGTGAGATCGATTCAGACCATTTATCATTTTAGGAAAGAAGATAAAAACTGGAAAATGCACAATACGGAAAAGCTCTATCAGTGTGTACGAGGTTCAAATACCAAAACTTTCCAGAAAGCAGCATGTCCATAATAATGTTTGATCTTTAAACAAAACTTCGTTAAAAGCGTATCTTCAGGATGCGCTTTTTTGCTTTTTGGGGCGATATGAAAAACGATATTAATATAGAAACTGTGCTTAGTAATATAAGTTATGAACTACAAAAATTATTTGATTCTGCCCCATACAATACTTTTGATTACTTAGATTTAGTACAGCTTCTTATTCTCTATAGATTTGAGGAGTTTTCTAAACGGCTAGAACAGCATACCGATTTATTAGAGTCTTTACTAACTAGATTAAAATACGCGAATCCTCATTTCAATTTAGATGAAGTCTTTGAAGCAGAAAGAACTGCAAGAAAAGTATTAGGGGTATTTGATAGCCAGTATAAATTCGCTGATACTGATGAATTAGATTTCCCTTTAAATATAGATAAAGATAATTTAGAAAGAAGCTATAGAAAAATAAACAGACAACTATTTGATATACATAAAGAACAATTAAGAATTTCTTTTAATAATGAAGATGTTTTGAAATTACAGAGTGAAGCTAATCAATTAGTTGAAGAGTTAAGAGTAAAGAAGTATTTATTAAATCAGGATATAGACGATAAAAATAATAGCTTAATTAAAAAATTATATGATGAAATTCATGAGGAAGAAGTTTCGATAGCAAACAAATATAGAAATTGGGCTTTAGGTATTTTTGCAATTATTGGAACAATATTGATATTGGGTTTTCTTAACATCTCTATCCAAAATTGGAATCATTTAAGAGATAGTACCTATATTCATATTCCACTTGGTTGGGAAAGTCTAATCAAAACATTGATGCTTTTTAGCTTAACTACACCTGCTTGGTACTTAGCTCGTGAATCTTCTAAACATCGTAAAGTGGCATATAAAGCCAGAATGTTGGGAACTGAACTCGCTTCTTTCCCACTTTATGCCCGTGAATTTAAAGATGAGGATCGTTTAGAACTTCGGAAACATTTAGCAGATCGTTTCTTTGGACAGGAACTTTATAACGATTCGAAAGCTGATTCAAATTCTGATAATTCGTTGGAAAAAGTCAAATTACTGACAGAGGCAAATAAAGTTTTAGCTGAATCTTTTAAAATGAAGAAATCGGTTGAGAACAGTTAAAGTTCAAAATACTTTAAATCCGATCTCTGCTAAAATTATTCTTCTCTATTTTAGATAAAGTTCGGTCTGCTATTAATGGGCAGACTGGCAATAACAACTCCCATGCAAAACGCCCAAACCCACAAACTGACCCGTGCCACACTGATGTTTCCTCTGGCACTGGTGCTGTTTGAATTCTCCGTCTATATCTGTAATGACCTGATCCAGCCGGCCATGTTGGCCATTACCCGTGATTTTGGCGTAAGCAGTTCCTGGGCACCATCTTCTATGTCCTTTTTCCTGTTAGGTGGGGCATTTGTTGCCGCAATTTTAGGACCCTTATCAGACCGATTAGGCCGTAAAAAAGTCCTGCTCGGTGGCGTAGCTTTTTTTGTAATCTGCTGTCTGGCGATTTTACTCACACCGAATATTCAAAGCTTTCTGTTCCTGCGCTTTTTACAAGGTTTTGGCTTGTCCTTTATTGCTGCTGTGGGTTATGCCGCGATTCAGGAAAGTTTTGAAGAACGCGATGCCATTAAAGTCATGGCACTTATGGCCAATGTCTCCTTGCTGGCACCACTTTTAGGGCCAGTAGTCGGTGCCTTTATGATTGACCATGTCTCATGGCACTGGGGTTTTATCGGCATTGCCTGTCTGGCATTTCTGAGCTGGTTTGGACTAAAAGCGAAGATGCCGAATCCGAATATCAGTATTCCCAAACAGCCACTCAGCTATATTATCGATGACTTTAAACAGGTCCTGAAAAATAAGCGTTTTGTGATTATGACCATGGCATTGCCACTGGTGAGCTTGCCATTGATGTTATGGATTGCCTTATCTCCCGTGATTCTGGTTGAAGAACTAGGCTTGAGCAGCATGCAATATGGCCTGGCTCAGTTTCCGGTATTGGGTGGCCTGATTCTGGGCAATATCATTCTGCTAAAAATTATCGACAAGATGCCGCTCGGTAAAACAGTGATGCTGGGTGTGCCATTGATGTTGTTTGGAACCATTTTGCTTTTAGTGGGAATGCTGATTTCGGATTATTTTCTGCATTGCCTGATTATCGGTACGACTTGTATCAGTCTGGGAGAGGGGATCAGCTTTTCGGTATTGTACCGTTTTGCCCTAATGTCTTCTGAAGTGTCTAAAGGCACGGTTGCGGCAACAGTATCCATCTTGATGATGCTGAGTTTCTTTATCGTGATTGAAGTGGTCAGAATTGCTTATGAAGCTTTTGATCTTTGGGCTTATTGCGGTGCCTCGTTTATTTTAATTGCGCTGTGGTTTAGCTTGCCACGTATGCAGCTGAAACAGGTGATGTTGGAAAGAAAAGGGCGAGGGGAGTTTTAAAAGAATTCCTTTCTCTTAAATATTTAATCGAATGAAGCTATTTACTTTATTTGCCTCAAATAAAAGTATTGAATGTTCTCTCTCCCTATGGGAGAGAGAGGGAAATATTAATAAAATAACCTTACCTTTGCGCAGCAGTGCTACTTGTATCTTGATTGATATAGTGATTAGAATCCAAAAGTTAAGCTTCAGCCGGCTGCTCCAACTTCTTTAATTTCATATCAAAGATAAATGGTCCAAACGGCAGAATCGACGCGATCAAGCCCAGAATAAACATACTCAGAGACCATTTCTGTTTTTCGCAGACCGCAAATAACACCACAAGAAAAAGCACGAAAAGAACGCCGTGACCCATGCCGATATATTTTACCAGAATCGGGTTATCCATCATGTACTTGACCGGCATGGCAATAAATAACAGCAGCAGAAATGAAATACCTTCAAGCAATCCAACCAGACGCAAAGTTTTAATATTCACGCGCGCTCACTCTTCTATGTTCTATTCAATCAGGCTTGAGTGTACCCAATCTACCAATTTAAGCAAAATGAAATTTATAGGATAAAATTAATTATTTTAAATACTTATATCCTAGTGCTCCGCTTGGTTATTTGATTTCAACAGCTAGTAATTGCTGTCTTAGAGACAATAATTCAGGCAAGGTTTCCAGTAACAGACTGATCTGTTTAAGCACCAGCAGCAGGTGGGTAGAAATATGTTCCTGCTGACTCAGTTGCCGGATTTCTGCCAATTGGCCTTGAATGTCCTGCTGCGGTACATTTTCAGGATTTGATAGGGCAGAGGTTAAAGTCTGCTGGCAGGCAGAGAGCAGTTGCAGAATTTGCGGATCAGATACCTGTTCACGATGGCTACCCAATGCGGAAATATAACTGAGCTGACTGTGACTATAAACTAGATAACGAAAGGCATTGCGAATCAGCACCGGATCTGGATTTGGTTCGGTACTCAGACTGGAAATCATATTGGAAAGGTCAATCTGGGCATTGTGGGCCAAACGACGTGCTGTCCGATAAGCAATGCTGTTATTTTTGCCATGCTGATATTGCTCCAGAATAGCCAGTAAATAGTTCAGCGTCGCTTGGGAAGATTTTTTGATGTTGCTGGAAATATTACGGAAATTCCAGTCTGGCCAGATGCAGCTGACCGCCAGCCAGGCGATCAGACAGCCAATCAGGGTATCGATAATTCTCGGCAGAATGACTGCATAGCCAGCGCCTTTCAGATTAAAAATCAGCAGTACCACCAAGGTTGCCATCAATGTGGCCATAGCATATTTCTTGGAGCGCAAATAGAAAAAACCGACACCGAAAATAACTGTGAGCAGCAATTGGCCTTCAATACTCGGCACAAAATACAGGATCGGAATTCCCAGGATGACGCCGAGCAATGTACCTAAAGTCCGCAGTTTTAAACGGCTTTTGGTAGCGAAATAACTGATCTGGCAGACAAACAGACTGGTCAGCAATATCCAGTAGCCATTTTTGGCAAAGGGTAATAGGGAAATGGCATAGCCAACCAGAAAGACCAAAGCGATCCGCACCGCATGGCGAAACAGCGCTGATTGTGGTCTCAAATGGGGTTTTAATTTCAGCCAGAAATCTGCGGGTCCACGCAGGTCATCATCAAACAGGCTGGAATCATCAAAATGCTTTGGATAATCTGGACGGTAAATGACTTGTCCATCCTGCAAATGTTGCAGCTGTTCATACACACTCAGCAGATTGCTCAGAATGAGCTGTAAGTTTTTCACTTCAATATTCTGGGGGTGCTGCGCAATCCAGTCCTGCATGGAAGCTTCTAATGCTTTGAGTGCCAGTTGATGCTGTTCAGGAAGCTGATAAGTTTCATTACGCAATACGCAAGCAGCCAACTGCTGGCAGGCAAGCGCCTGCAAGTGAATATTTTTCTGAATCCGAAAGATCAGATCGGTACGGCTAAAATGCTGATGAATCTGCTCATAATGCAGATAGTTGGCAGTCGCCTGTTCATGGATATCCTGGGTCAGAAAATAAAGATTCAGCCAGTAAATAGTTTTATGATTTGGGCGCGAGGCTTTGAGTCGGGTCAGTAAAGAATCTTTGGTGCGGTTAAAGCTTTCAATGACTTGGGTATTTTTTAATGAAAGTTCATAAAGCAGCGGTTCGACATTATTCTGATTATCGGGATCAAATAATTTGGCTTTGGTCGATAGCAGTTCGGCCATCTGTTGTAGGTTGATGGACAGATTTTCCTGAACCTGTAAAGTTGGACGAATCAGATAAAATAGGATAGAAGTCAGGCCATACCACAGTACACCAACTACAAAATACAGCGGCTGTTCGTACCAGTGCGCATATTCTCCCAAGCCAAACATGGTGTAAATGGACAGCAATACAGTGCCAAATGAAATGGTGGCATAACGCTGTCCCAAAGCCCCCATTAAGATAAATACGGCACTAGAAAGTGATAGCCAGAGTGCAAACCAGACTTTATAGGAGTGCAGAAATTCCAGCATGCTACTGACTGCAAAAAACAGCAGCATGACCAGCCCCAGATTGCGCAGCCTTAAACTTAAACGGTCATCAAAATCGGTCAGGGCAGTAGCAATTGCCCCTAAAGTAACCGGAACAATCAAAGTCTCATAGCCGAGAAGTTTTAGACCAAAAGTCGTTCCTGAAAGCACAATAAACATCTGCAAACAGTAAGTCATCAAGGCACTGGACTGAAAAGGCAACAGGGCTTTTTTAAGTATGTGCTGAAGAGGATGCAATATGGAATCTGAGCTATTCACAAGAATATGATCCGTGGTATTTGACTGCTGGTTTTGAATGCAATTTAAGCGCCAATTTCAAAAGAAATATCTACTAAAAAACGGGCAAGAAGCCCGTTTTTGAATGCTAATAATCTGTAATAAATCAGATTACGCCACATGCAATACGTTCACCGCCACCGCCTAATGGCTGCGGTTCATCTGAATAGTTATCACCGCCTGCATGGACCATGATGGCACGACCCTGAACATCTGCCAGTTTCAGGCGTGGCGCAAGCAGAGTCACACGTGCTGTACCATCAGTGTTTACTTTAAGGGCTGGTAAGTCACCCAGATGACCCGTCATGGGTGTGCCATGATGAGGTGCCTGATTCGGGTTGTAGTGACTGCCGGCAGCAAGTGCAGCACCTGGTTTGCCATCTTTTTCACCCGGTGCACATGAACCATTTTCATGAATATGGAAGCCACGCTCACCCGCAGGAAGCTGTTTCAGGTTAGTACGAATCACCAGGCCCGCAGGGCTGTCACTCAATAATACGGTACCAATCGATTCACCGACGCCCTGTGCAGAGACAGCATTCAGGGTCACGGTTTTAACATTTTCAGTCGAAGTGGAGGTTGAAGCGCAACCGGTAAAAAGTGTGGCACTGACTGCGCACAAAGCTGTAAGTTTAAACAATGAAGACATAATTATCACACCTTGATCTTTATTCTGTTTTTCGGAATCTATTGAAACAGAGCAAGACCAAAAGCACTATAGAAAATCAGTACTTAAATGTTTTAATTTGTTTAAGCCAGTTAGTCTTGTGATTTCGGTGTCTTGTTGCGGCGCAGACGGAATTTTTTCTTCGGTTCAACCTCATGCGCCATAGTGGCTTTAGGCATCATCAAAAGTTCATTCAAGTTGCTTTCATGCAGCCATTCACGCCAGATGGCCAGTAGTACGGCCAGAATCACCGGTCCAATAAAGACACCGACCAGACCGAAACTGGCAATGCCACCTAAGACACCAAACATGATCAGCAGGAATGGAATTTGTGTTGCACCTGAAATGACCAGTGGACGAATCACATTATCTGCCGTACTCACAATACAGACACCCCAGATCATGACCCCTACGGCTTCAATGGTTTGACCTTGCGAGAACAGCCATAGCGAAACTGCACCATAAGCAACAGGAGGGCCAAAAGGAATTAAAGCAAAGATAAAGGTGATAATGGTCAGTACCATTGGGTTCGGTACGCCAGCCACAAAGTAGCTGATACCTGCCAGTAAAGACTGGGCAATCGCCGTTAAACCTACGCCATAGACCACCGCACGTGTAGTATCCGAAATTGTAGCCAGATAATGATGAATACGTGGACCGACTACCATTTCAAAGGCTTTACGCACCTGATTCAGAATGGTATGGCCATCACGATAAAAGAAGAATAACGACAGCACGGCAAAACACAGCTTGAAGACATTTTTACTGATTTCATTCAGCACAACTTTACCGTAATTCAGATGACCCTGAATCCAGACTGAAATGGTTTGTGCAATGCTATTTGGATCGGCATTAATCTCATTCAGGGTGCGGGTAATTTCCTTACCTACAAGTGGCAGGCCGCGAATAAAATCTGGAACGCTGAGATGACCTGAGAATACCTGTTTCTGCAATTCAAAATACAGGTTCCGGCCTTCGTGTTGCAGCATAAAAATGGCAAAGATAAAAGGCAAACCAAATACCAGAATCACACCCAGAATCATAATGGTCGCACTCAGTGTCGGCCGATTGCCACTCATTCTTAAGATCGACTGATACAGCGGCCAGGTCATGTACGCAATAATGGCTGCCCAAACTACAGGAATGATGAAATACTTGAGTATGTGAAAACTCAAAAAAATCAGAATGAAAAATAGTCCAAATAATAAGACTTTTTGTAGTGTAGGCGCGTACTGTTGCACTGAATTTAGAAGCTCATTTTTTTAGGTCGTGTCAGGCATATTAACTGAAAAAAAAGCGATCGAAAACGATAGTGCGGGAAGTAGTACGATTATTTTCCTTAGAATAAAAAGAAGAGGCTAAAAATAACAGAACTAGAACCATTGGCTTGGATCGTCAATAATGGCATTCAATAAAGGTTGCCATTGATCCTGTAATTCACGGTACATCTTCTGCTGTTTATCAAAAATAGACAGGCCTTGCATGGCCAGTCGGCTATAGGGTGCACGTTCAGAAATCCAGGTAACCGGTTGCTGATCAATTTTATTAAAGAATTGCTGAATGTCCTGATTACTGGCTGCATTAGGTTTGGTGCGGTTAGCGAGGAGCAGAATTTCAACCTTGCCTTTACGGATACGTTTAATATCCTGCAAATGTTTGAGAAAACGGCGCGTAGAATCAATATCAAAAAAAGAAGGCTGCAGCGGGATAATGATGGCATCCGCTTCACTAATTAGCTGTTCGGCATGATCTTCAGTCAGCGCTCCGGGTGCATCGATAATCAGATATTCCAGATTTTTAGGCGCATCCCCAATCGATTTGGCATTTCGCCAGTCCAGACTCTGAATCGGTGCGGCATCTTTTGGGCGATGTTTCAACCATTGCAAGGTCGATTTCTGGCTGTCCGCATCGGCCAGAGCAACTTTATAACCCTTTTGTGCCAGGGCAGCTGTCAGGCTAATCGCAGTAATGGTTTTACCACAGCCACCTTTCTGATTTGCAATTAAAATAGTTTTCATGACCCGGGATGATTTAATTCTGCTCCCGCCTAGCATATCATTCTTTGCAGGCTTACTGGATGGCAGACCTTTTCAACTTCAGTCGAAGGTAGGCAGCAAAATAAAGCAGATTAGGAAGATTGAATGTCCATTGGAATGGCTATGCTGATTGGTGCCTGTATTGGAGTGGTTTTAACTACCCTGATTCTGGGCCAGACGCGAAATGGTCGAATTAAAGCAGAATATGAACAATATATTGCCGAGCTGGAGCTGGAACATCAGCAAGCTTTAGTCGCTGCACAAAAACGCAGTGTAAATACCAGTCGCGCGGTACTCAAAGGCAAAATGGCCGAGCAGTTGGCACCGATCATGCCAGAGTTTCAATATCTACCTAGTGATGCCAAATTTTTAGGCGATCCGGTGGATTATGTAGTCTTTGATGGTTATACCGATTTTCGTGATGGTGAAGGACTGGCAGAAGATATTGAAGTGGTTTTGATTGATATTAAAAGTGGTGGTGCACGTCTGACCAAAGGCCAGATGGCAATTGCTCAAGCCATTCAGGAAGGGCGGGTACGTTTTGAGACCATCCGGATTGATTTTGAAGACTGAAGGACAGCAAGCTTCAACGCTACACTATGGATAAACTGATTATTGCCGCAGCACTGTTTGCGCTTGGACTATGGATCTGGTCGGAATACTTTCGGGCGATCCCGAATCTGGAGCAGGCCGGGGTACTCAAAAATTTTCAGGTAGAATCGATTGAGCCGCATCAGGCTGAATATCGCGTACTGGCTAAACAGTATTATGGGCCTGAGCGCCGTACCATTCATCCAGCCAGTCCGGTGGTGGGAAGTTTTAATGATCTGGCCTATGTCAGTAATATTGATCTGTTACTGGCAGTACCGGAAGTATCCAGTGCTGTATTTAAACCATTCAAGCTTGAGCAGGACAGGCGTTGTTTGAATATGACCGCTACAGACGCACAGGCCAATCCTGCGAACATTCAACCTCATTTGCTGAACCTGAGTGTGATTGCCGCCAGCGAAGCTGTTGCCAATAAGGTTCGCCGTTTAAAAGCAGATCAGCGGATCTGGCTGCAAGGTGACTGGGTACAGGTCAAATCAGCGACCAGCCAGCAAGAATTTCAGGTTGGAAAAGGCAATCCAAGATCAGCCCAATGCCGTCTGTTCAGAATAACTGATTTAAAAGTGCTGGATTAAAGCGGTTTATGTACTCGTGCCAGCAGCATACGCTGACCAATCTTTGGAATACCTTCGGCATCGATATAATGAACTTCATCCAGTTCAAACCCGGCCTCTAAAAGAGCGGTTTCAATATCCCGGTTAAGATGACAGCCATCTGCCACTTTCTTCTGAATCGGGGTGAGTAAATGCTGTAAGCGCTGAATGTTGAGATGCTCTCGGTTTAACACATGCTCAACCAGATGAAAATGGCCGCCTGGCTTCAGAACCCGGTAAATTTCATGCAGACTTTGGTGCAGATCTGGAATACTGCATAAGGTCCAGGTTGATACGATATTTTCCAGACTATTCTCTGCAAAAGGCAGGGCTTCTGCACGGGCCTGAATCTGTTCGACCGCAAAAGGGCTTTGACTGATACGCTGCTGAGCCAGTTTAAAAATGTCCGGGTTAGGTTCCAGCGCATAGACTTTATCGACGGCCTGATAAAAAGGCAGATTTAATCCTGTACCGAAGCCAATTTCCAGGACTTCACCTGTAATAGGCAATAATAATTCGCGGCGTAAATCCATCAGGGATGGGGTCTGCATGACCTGATTTAGCAGATGCGGAAAAATATGTTGTTGATAGAATTTATACAGCATGGTCGCATTCAAATTATTTTTAGACAGGCTTAGATTAACCGAAAATAATCAGATTAGCTAAAGCCCTCCGCTCACCAAAATTGATCAACTTGTTACTAATTTCAACTATTTATTCATTAAAAAAATCGTACTATCAAGCAAGATATTCTTGAAAAGATTTGATGGAATAAAAACAGAATTATGTTCAAACATCTTCGATACTATGCTTTGGCGGCCAGTCTTTTACTACCGCTTTATGGTCACACTTCTGTAGACCATAATGTTGCCAAAGGACTGCCACCGATGGCTAAAGACCAATCTATTTCAGTCTTGCAGCCGTTTAAAGGTGATTTCCGCATTCTGGGATCAAAAATTTATACCGACGATGAGCAGGCCAAGTTCTCTCCGATCGATTATGCGGTGAGTTGGGGGCTGTTTGCACAACCTGAAATTGCCCGGCACATTACAGTCAACCAGTATAACCGTTACCTGAACTGGAAAATGGATCGCGTGCCAGTGCCTATTGAACAGGCTAAACAGATGGTATCCAATATGCACATCATCCCTGCCAATCCACAAATTGCCAAAGCAATTAAACAGGTAAAACGGGGTGACCTGGTGCGTTTGCAAGGGGAACTGGTGGAAGTACGTGATAAAGACCTCGTCTGGAAATCCTCTTTAACTCCAACCGATACCGGTGATGGCGCTTGTGAAGTGTTTCGGGTCAGCTCAATCAAGTGGATTGAGAAAGTGGGTAAAGGTTAAAACTGGAAAACTTATGGCTTTCTGAAAGGGTCGCTTGGAGTGCTTCAGGGTGACCAGGCTTTATTGATATTTAATTTATTTTTAGCCTTATAGTTTTTCATTTTTAAAGTGAACTACTTCTTCCAAAAAATAATTTTAATCTTAAATATGAATGTCATTTTGTTCTGTTATTTTGATATAAAAAACCGCCAGAAATAGGCGGTTTTTTATTTTAAAGACATGCTTATTTGGCAACCAGTGCTTCACTTTCAAAGGCAATGCCATCCCAGCCATTTTGCATGAACTGGCGGATATTCTGGTGATCCGTTGCTTCTGGTGTGGCCAGCACAGCCGCATAGTGTTCTGCAAACAGGCTCAAGGTTTGTGCCTGATCCAAACCATTCAGTTTGGCAAATGAAAATACTTTGGCACTGCCTTGGTTTTCAGTGGCAGCATTAGCCTGTTGGCCATTTTTAAAAGCAGTAGGTGTATGAGCATAGTGCGCATCGATATATGCAATCACATCTGCAAATTTAGCTTCGCCCGCAGCCAATTGAGCCAGTAATTCCTGAGCCATGTGAATTCCCTCTAACTTAAATCAATTTGAATGGCGTCGAATATACCAATTTTTTGGCAAAGGTCCATGTTCATTCTGCAATTTTAGGTGCATGATGTTATTCATTATTCTCGTCCCACATGGTGGCTGAGAAAAGGTTTAAGATCGAATAAAGACGGAGTAGACATGAACTGGCTTTTGGTGGCAATGGGCGGGGCAATCGGGGCAACACTGCGTTATGGAACAGGAATGTTGATTGCCAAGCCACAGATGCTATTTCCGTGGCCGACTTGGTGGATCAATATTATAGGCTGTCTGTGTGCCGGAATTTTCTTTGCCTTTAGCCAGAAATATAGTTTCCTGCAAACTGAAGCACGGCTATTTTTGATGGTAGGCATCTTGGGCGGCTTTACGACTTTTTCCAGTTTTGGACTAGAAACCTTTCAGCTGCTTAAGCAGGGTGCAGTCACGATTGCCCTCAGTTATGTGATCTCTAGTGTGATTGTCGGAGTATTTATGCTGGGTGTGGGCTTTTATTTCACTCAGCTGGCTTTGGCGCAGGCATAAAAAAGTCAGGAAATTGGAGGTAATTTCCTGACATAAACCACGATTTAAATTGAGAGAAAAATCGGAGGTTTTAAGTTTAACCACGTTTAAAACGGGCAAAACGTTTGTTAAAGCTCGCTACGCGACCTTCATTACTGGTTTGACGTTGCTCACCGGTATAGAACGGATGTGAAGCACTCGAAATATCCAAGGTGACATAAGGATAAGTCTTACCTTTATATTCCTTGGTCTGGCTAGAAGTCATGGTGCTGCCAATCACGAAGTAGGCATCAGCATTGGTGTCATGAAATAAAACTTCTCGATATTCGGGATGAATGTCTGGACGCATCGTAATATTCCTCTTGTAATTTAAGAGTAATGTTATAATGTAACATTTGATATTTCAAGTGAAGTAGGGTTACAGCTTGTAAGCTTATTACTGTAACCTAACTGCGACTTGGCACAATTTCCTCAAATACATCACTCAAATCATCATGTACTTTCAAATGAATCAGGTTCCAGTATTGTCCGGAAATAGTACGGTTTACCATCAGGGTATCTGGCGAAGGTTTGAATACATCCCAATATTTCAGAGAAGGTTTGAGCAATTCCATTCCATCATGATGTGCTGAGTTTTCAGCAAAATCATAATTGGTAGTTAAAGGACGCATCAGTACTTCTAGCCATTGTTCATACAGATCGGCCGGGAATTTTCCGGTTTCTGTCAGGGTATGCAGGGCATCCAGTTGCTGTTCAATGGTCGAAATATCCTTGTCACGAGCTGCATGGATCAACTCTTTGAAATGAGTAATGATCTCGGTAGAAAGGGTTTTAACACCGCCGTAATCGTAAATAATCACCGAGCCATCTTCACGGAAGGCAAAGTTCCCTGGGTGCGGATCACAGTGGAAACGTTTCAGATAGAAAATTTCCTGACCAATCGCACGGAATAAACGGCGGCCTAAGGCATTACGGGTTTCTAGTGGCCATTGGCTGGCCGTTTCCATACTTTCACCCTGTTCCAGGCTTAGGGTCAGAATATGGCGGGAAGAATATTCACTAAATACTTTCGGAATCACAATTTGATGATCGAGCGATTCATGAAAAGCGCGCGCCACTTCCAGATTCTGAGCTTCAATTTCATAATTGAGTTCATTGTCCAAGCTATGCTGGATTTCCTTGAATAGCTGATCCTGCAATTTGCGGTCAATTTTCAGTACACCCATCAAACGCAAGGCGAGACGAACCTGTTTCAGGTCACTTTCACAGGCTTCTTCCACTCCCGGATATTGCACCTTGACCACAACCTGCTGGCCATCGGGTAGTGTCGCTTTATGCACCTGTCCGATCGAGGCTGCGGCAAAAGGCTGCTCATCAAACTGCTGGAATAGGTCCTGCAAAGATTTGCCCAATTCTTTTTCGACCTGAGACTGAATCTCTTTAAATGGCATCGGTGGAGCCTGACGCTGCAATTTGGAAATGGCTCGAGCAACTTCAGGCGGGAAAATATCTTTATATTGCGAGGCAATCTGGCCGACTTTCATCACCGCACCTTTCATTTCCCCCAAGGTATCAGCAATCTGTACTCCAATATCCTGAAATAATTTACTGCGTGCAGCATTTTTCTGCTCTTCATCCGCAGTTAAATTTTTAATCGAATTGGATAGGGTTTTACTTGCAATACTTGCGGTCATTCCAGCCAATTTCATAAAGCGGCGACCAGGCGTTCGAGCCGTTTTTGCCATGCGAGATTCCTCAAAATCACCATTTTTATGGGTGTATTTGATCATAGGTGACAAACTATAAATTGCCTATATTTAATTGTAGATGTTATGTTGCAAAGCTTCTCAAAGTATTCATATTTGCTTGATATTGTTCATTTGATTTATGCAATTTTTAAACCAACTCGGCGTATGTACGGCAGTTTTTAAATCAATTATTTAATTATTCTGGAGAGAGCAAAGCATGATTTTTAAGTGCCTTTCCATGATGAAAGTCTTAAAATAATCGCATCTCAAGATCAAGAAATTTCAATGAAAGTCTATCGATATTTTACTGGTAAAGATGATGTGAATTTTTGTGCCCGTGTGACCAAGGCACTCAATGAAGGCTATGAACTTTATGGTGCACCGACCATGACCTTTAATGGAACAGATGTCATTGTCGGGCAAGTGGTGATTAAGGAAGTGGCGGATGAGTCGGAAATTCCACAGGGATTGAAAGATGCATTAAATCAGTAATTCAATGCATCTTTTTTAAATAATAAGAGGATTAGGCACGCTGGCTTAAACGTTTGTTATTGCCATAAAGCCGTGCCAGCAACAGGACACAAGCCACACTGAGACCAACAATCAGTCCGACCCAGACACCTGCCGCCCCCATATCTCCAAACCGGGACAAATAAACCCCCACCGGGAAGGCAATCACCCAATAGGCAATCATGGTGATCCACATTGGGCCTTTGGTATCTTGCATACCGCGTAAGCAACCTGCAGCACTGATCTGCCAGGCATCCATCAGCTGATAGGCCACTGCAAAGAGCACCAGATAAAGCGCAATCTGGGTCACCATAGGATCAGAGGTATAGAGCGCTACGATTTCACTACGGAACACCCAGAGTAATAACATGATCAGCAGAGCCAAAATCGTCGCGGTCATCAGACCTAAGCCTTGCACTCTACGCATGGCATCCCAGTTCTGTTCACCATAATAAGTTCCCACCCGAATGGTTAGTGCAATGGCGAGAGACATCGGAATCATGAACAGCTGTGAGGTAACAGAAATAGCAATCTGGTGAGCGGCCACAATGGTTTCACCCAATGGGCTCAAGACTATCGCTGCGGTACTAAAAATACTCACTTCAAAGAAAATTGCCAGTCCGATCGGAAAGCCCAGCTTTAAAATCCGTTTCAGCCAATATCCGTTCAGCTTTTCCCAGTGACTAAATGGCTGACTACTTTGATAAACCCGATTTTTAAAAATATACAGCGCCAAGCTGAGTAACATTAACCATTGCAGAATTGCTGTGGCAAAACCACAACCGGCACTGCCTAGTGCCGGAATAGGGCCAACTCCATACATAAAAATGAAGTTTAATGGAACCAAAAGCAGTAGCGCCATGAGGCTAATAGCAGTGACCGGACGTGGATAACCAATGGCTTCAGAATAACCACGTAAAGCCGCATACATGGTCACAGCAGGCATACCAAAGCCGATGGCATGTAGGAACAGACCAGCCTTAGGTTGCAAGCTTTCTGGGACACCTAGTAAAGGTAAAGAGAGGGGCAAAACTTGTAAAACCAGACCCGCAATCACCCCAAGGATGAATGCGACCCATAATGATTGTCGCGCAATTGTGGCAATTTTCTCAGGTGTACGTGCACCTTTAGCTTCAGCGACTAGAGGCGTGGTGGCGATCATGATGCCACTGAAGAGTAGCATGACTGGAATCCAAAGGCCGACACCAACCGCAATCGCTGCCAGATCAGTTGGTGAGAGACGCCCGGCCATAATGGTATCAATCAGGCCCAAACCTGCCTGGGAGAATTGTGTGACCAGAATGGGCAACATCAGATGGAACAGCTGTTTTAATTCATAACGACGGGTTGTGGCTGTCAAAACATTCGACACAAAAATTACTCATTAGTGATCATGTGCTTAGAGATAAGGTTTAGCGTTGTAAAGTGAGAAGCACACCAATAAAAATCACCACGCCACCTAAAAGACGTTGCCAGTTCACCGGCATTTTTTCATTGCCCAGCAGACCAAACTGATCGACGATCATGGACATCACCATCTGACCAAAAATAATCATTCCGGTCAGTGTCAGGAAGCCCATTTTAGGTGCAGCATAAATGCTCATGCTGATCGCATAAACACCTAAAAATCCACCTAACCAGAGATACCAGGGAATTGCCATCAGCTCCTGTAAGCCTGGTTTGGGATGTGACTGAAACAGCACGATGCCGGCAAGTACTATTGTACCAATCAAAAAGGAAAAAAATGCAGCTTGAATAGGAGAATATAAATATTCTTTTAATTGGGTATTAATAGCCGTCTGTAAGGTCAGCAAGACCCCGATTGCAAAGACCAAAGGCAATAAAATAAGGAGCTGGGAGGATATTTTCATAATTTTAACTATCTAATTCTATTTAAATTTTTAAGCATTAGGTGATGGCGATTTTAATTTTAGCAGTGTTGTTGCCGAGTCATGTTAAAATTACGCTAGATCTTGTAGTTGTTTTTGAGTAGTTCTTTGGCTGAATTGAATCCTGCACTTATTCCCTTATCCCTGTATATCCATATGCCGTGGTGCGTACGTAAATGTCCGTATTGTGACTTTAACTCGCATGCCGTGCCTGATGGGGAATTGTCTCTCGAGCTGGAGCGGGAATATCTGCATGCGCTGGTAGAGGACTTTAAAACTCAGGTTGATTTTGCCCAAGGCCGTTCGATTCATAGTGTATTTATCGGTGGGGGAACGCCATCACTGATCTCTGCTGCAGGTTATCAGTGGCTGTTTACCGAACTGAAAGCACTGATTCCTTTTGAAGAGAATTGTGAAATCACACTGGAAGCCAATCCAGGTACGGTGGAGCATGATCCATTTGCTGGCTATTTAGCAGCTGGTATTAATCGTCTTTCTATTGGCGTGCAAAGTTTTAATACCGAGCATCTGAAAAAGCTGGGCCGAATCCATAGCAATGAAGATGCGATCTCGGCGATTGGCCTGGCGCGTGATGCTGGTTTTCAACGGATTAATGTGGATTTGATGCATGGCTTACCTGAACAGACACTAGAGCAGGCACTCAATGACCTGAAACTGGCAGTCGAGAATGGTGCTACGCATATTTCCTGGTATCAGTTAACTATTGAGCCGAATACTGTGTTTTTCCGTACTCAGCCGATTTTACCGGTCGATGAAGTACTGGAAGAGATTCAGGAACAGGGCGAGGCTTATTTAAAAGCCAATGGCTTTATCAATTATGAAGTCTCTGCCTGGCGTGAAGAATTACCATCGGCACATAACCTGAATTACTGGCAATTTGGTGATTATCTGGCCATTGGAGCAGGGGCGCATGGCAAAGTGACTCAACCGGATGGTGTTTACCGTTTCCAGAAAACCCGTTTGCCCAAAGACTATTTAGCCAAAGTGCCAGCAGAACATTTGCAGTTTAAGCGCATCGAAGCGGCAGATATGCCGTTTGAATTTATGATGAATGCCTTACGTTTAAATGAGGGTGTGGAAGCGAAGCTTTATCTTGAACGAACAGGTTATAGTCTGGATACACTGGATGAATTGCTGACTTCATTGCGCCAACGTCAATTAATGGTAGAAGATGCAGAACGTCTGGCATGTACTGAGCAAGGTCACATCTTTTTAAACTCTGTGCTGGAAGAGTTTCTTTAATTGCCTAATCTATCCGAATAATTAATCCAGTTTAAAAAGAAAAAGCCCGATGAGTTACATCGGGCTTTTTCTTCTCTCTCCACTATGCATTTAAGCCATTCGGATTAACGATACTTAGGTGGCAACTTGTGATGCGGGCCATTGTGATGATTTTTGTTGAAGAAGCCTTTATGGTCTTTCTTGCCAAACTTATCATGACGATCATGCTGGTTAAAATGCGCTTTAGGAGGTGCTTTATGGAAACCCCCTTTATGCGGCATTGGTTTCTTATCAAAATGATGCGCTGCTGGCGTTGGATGACGATGATCCGGTCCAGGAGCTGCCATTACTGACATGGTAGCTGTTGTTGCGATCAAGCCAATCATTAAAGAAGAAACTAATTTTTTCATGATCATACTCATATTTATTCAATGAGTTCATCATAGGAGTCAGTGATGTAGGGAAAATGGAGCCGTAGACAAGACTTTTGTAAATTTCAGAATTTCTTTCAATTTCGTATATAAGTAATTAATAAATAACAATTTTTATTAAAACTTCTATATTTTTATGGGCAATTTTTGATTTTAAAATCATCAAAATTCTTCTCAGTTTCTTCATGTTTTAACCTGAATAAATTTAGATGAAGAAATTTAGGACAAGATGATGAATGAAAAGCGAATATTTTTAATTATCTTTAAAATTTAATTAATTGATCTAGAAACTAAAATTAGCCAATTTAAGGTACAAAAAAAGCACTCTAATGAGTGCTTTTTTTCATCTTTGCAATATTAGATTGCAGTGATGTTAGTCGCTGTAGGACCTTTTTGGCCTTGAGCTACGCTGAAAGAAACCTTTTGGCCTTCAGCTAAAGTTTTGAAACCTGAACCTTGGATTTCGCTGAAGTGAGCGAAAACGTCTGGACCATTGTCTTGTTGAATGAAGCCAAAACCTTTAGTTTCGTTGAACCACTTTACTGTACCGGTAACTGTGTTAGACATAATATAACCTATTGAATCTTATGGATTTATAGTCAAAATTTCAGATGACTAGCTGTAACTTTGAAAAATAAAAAGGATGGAGCTTATTGATCTTTAAAACGAAGGTTTATGACTAAAACTGCGATACTTAAAAGAAGACTAACCAAAACAAGAATTTTTCTAGTTATCGCCATCATACCCTGTATTTATAGATATTCAAGTAAATTATATGGATTATTTAATAGACGTCTGAAAATTATAGATATAAATTTGTGTAGTTTGTGTACACAGCAGATTTTTCTTTGTATCAACTCATCATTTTGACATATGAAAAAGAGCGCCGTAGCGCTCTTTTTAAAGCTAAAACCTAAACTTTTGACTTAGTAATCAAAGCTGAAGTGTTCTGCTGCCAGTGAAGTCATGGTTTTTGATGGATTCACCATCGCTTCAGCATGGCCTTGGGCACGCGGCAATAAACGCTCAAAGTAGAAATCAGCAGTTTTGATCTTCGCTTTATAGAACTCTGGAACTTCTGCACCATCACCAGCAACCAGTTTCGCTGAAGCCACCGCAGCTTGTTGTGCCCAGAAGTAAGCCATCATCACATAACCCGAGAACATCAGGAAGTCCACAGAAGCAGAGGATACGATGTCACGGTCTTTACGTGCTGCCAGCATGATGCGTACAGTGAGTGCATTCCACTGTGCACATAGCTTGGTCAGGTCCCAGGCAAAACGGCGCATGTATTTATTACGTGCATGCTGACCACAGAATTTCAGAATTTCAGCGGTATAATCACGGATCACTTTACCTTTAGAGGTCAGCAGAACTTTACGACCAATCAGGTCAAGCGCCTGAACGCCAGTCGTTCCTTCGTACAGGGTAGAGATACGTGAATCACGAACGATTTGCTCCATGCCCCATTCTTTGATGTAACCATGACCACCAAATACTTGCATACCGTGGTTCGCTGCTTCATAACCCATTTCAGTCAGGAAGCCTTTCAGAATAGGGGTATAGAAACCTAAGTGATCATCCTGCTGTTCAAATTCAGCAGTATCACCACGCAGCAGAGCATCATTCATGTTATCTGCGATTTGTGCAGCATGATAGATCATGGCACGACCACCTTCAGCAATCGCTTTCTGGGTCAACAGCATACGGCGTACATCAGCATGGTGGATAATCGCATCCGCCACTTTTTCTGGATCTTTTTTACCAGACAGGGCACGCATCGACATACGTTCTTTGGCATATGGCAATGCACCCTGGAACGATAGTTCTGCATGACAGATACCTTGGATTGCGGTACCAATACGCGCGGTATTCATGAAGGTAAACATGGCATGCAAGCCTTTGTTTGGCTCGCCAATTAAATAACCTACTGCATTGTCAAAGTTTAGTACCGCTGTTGCAGAGGCACGGATCCCCATTTTGTGTTCAATCGAACCACAGTTCACCGCATTGCGTTCACCAATACCGCCATCTTCAGTGGCAATAAATTTCGGTACGATGAACAGGGAAATGCCTTTAGTGCCTTGTGGCGCATCTGGAAGACGTGCCAAAACGATGTGCACGATATTTTCAGTTAAATCGTGTTCACCCGCAGAAATGAAGATTTTAGTGCCAGAAATCGCATAAGTACCATCAGCTTGCGGTTCTGCTTTAGTTTTTACCTGACCCAGGTCGGTACCACATTGTGGCTCAGTCAGACACATGGTTCCTGACCAGGTACCTGCAACCAAATGCGGTAGATAGGTGTTTTTCTGCTCGTCAGTACCATACTGGATGATGGTATTGATACAGCCCACGCTCAAACCTGGATACATCTGGAAAGACCAGTTTGCTGTACCCATCATTTCGGATTTGATCAGGTTTAAAGACATCGGCAGGTTTTGACCGCCAAATTCTTCAGGATAAGACAGACCTTGCCAGCCACCTTGCACGAACTGATCATAAGCTTCCTTGAAGCCTTTAGGTGTGCGTACTTCGCCATTTTCAAAATGACAGCCTTCTGCATCGCCGGTCTGGTTCAGTGGAGAAAGTACATTTTCACAGAAATCTGCCGCACCTTCTAGAATCATGTCTACCGTATCTGCATCGGCATATTCGCCATTTGACAGTTTTTGGTAATGTGCAGGGTAATCAAGCACTTCATTCATTAAGAAGCGAATATCACGTAAAGGAGCTTTATATGCTGGCATGCGTTTAATCCTGATTAAAATAGTTTTGGATTATCTGTATCGATTCTATGATTATTCACATTGGGGATAAAAAAACATTGATAAAGACAACAAATAAAAATGTCAGAAAAGCGAATCGAGAAGATCAGACAAGTTTAAAGATTAAATAACGGAACTCTCCATCTTTAAATAAGGCACTTCTATTTAAAAATGCTTATCTGTCTGGACTTTAATCAACATTTAGGGAGATTGTCTAGGGGTATTTTTGTATGAATTGTACACGAATGTTAGGGTCTAATCATTGGATAAATCATGTCATTAAATCCAATTTAATTTTATTATTTTTAATGAAAGGAAAAGAGCGAACGGATTAATGGCTAACCCGTTCATCTCAAAAATATTCAGAATTAAAGAAAATCTTTCAACTCAGGTTTTACTCCGTTCCAGATATAAAAAGATTCAATGGCCTGACCGACTAGCATGCCGAAACCTTCAGAGGTAGGGACGCCACGAGCTTGAGCTTGATCCAGAAAAGTGGACGGTTTGCCATAGGCCATTTCATAGGCATGTTTAAACTGTAGGGCTTCAGGTAGTACCAGCGCATCACCACTAAGACTGGCAGAAGTCGCATTAATTACAATATCAAACTCACCGGCTAAATCAGTTAAGGCAATGGCTTGTAACTCCGCTTGAGGCACAGCGTCTTTTAGATCGGCAACCAGTTGTTCTGCACGTGACAAAGTACGGTTAGCAATAACAATCTTCTTCACACCGGCCTGTACCAATGGATAGATCACGCCGCGGGTCGCGCCACCAGCACCAATAATCAGGATATCGGTATTTTCCAGAGTCCAGTCAAGAGCACGAATAGCCTCGACTAAGCCTTGTCCGTCAGTATTGTCGCCATGCAGGAGACCATCTTTCATCCATAGGGTATTAACGGCTTTGGCGATTTTGGCGCGTTTGGTAAGGACCTGGCACTGGGCAAAGGCCTGTTCTTTGAAGGGCACAGTCACATTCATGCCAAGACCGCCCTGAGCAAAAAATTCCTGAATATTGGCGGTGAAACCATCCAGTGGGGCAAGGCGTTTGATATAGGTCAGATCGACCCCGGTTTTGGCAGCGAAAGCCTGATGCAGTTCAGGAGAGCGTGATTGTTCGATGGGGTTGCCAATAACGGCAAATTGCTTGCTCATTTCACCATGTCCATGTGCGGAAATGGCCATTAATATACGTGAAAATGCAGGAGGGCTAAAGCCTGTCAGCAGTGAAAAGCAGGCTGAAGTTTAAAGGTTTAGGAACTACAAATCTCAATAATATGTTCGACAAAAAGCAAGGCCATACTAAATAAGGTTCCAGCAATCGTGAGGATACTCACAAAAATGGCCACTACATCTAGAATCAGGTTATGACTAATGACAGCGGTACTAATCGCACTAATACCAAGCGCCAGAAATAGCCAAAAGGCCAACGTAGCAGGATTAAGGTGAAGCTTAAACATTGTTATTTTTACCTAGCAGAATTTATCTTTATCAGAGTTAAGATCAAGGAGTAGATCCTGAAATATCTTTCTGAGTTGCAGTATAGAGGATTTATCCATTAAAAAAGCCCTCGATCTGAGGGCAATTTGTATTTAAATATTTTGATTGCTTTATTTTGTTTTTAATTCTGTTAACCAGTCATGCGGTTTAAGATAGTAATCGGTCAAGCGTTTTTCTGGTGATCCTTCAGCCCATTCCGGGCGGTATAACCAACCGGTAAGAGGTGGCAGACTCACCAGAATTGATTCAATCCGGCCACCAGTCTGCAGGCCAAATAGTGTGCCACGGTCATATACCAGATTGTATTCCACATAACGGCCACGACGATACAGCTGGAAATCACGTTGTGCTTCAGTATATGGCTTATCCTGATTGCGCTGGAAAATTGGCAGAATGGCCTCTAAATAACCATTGCCTACGGCCTGCATATATTGGAAACAGGTTTCAAAATCCCATTGATTCAGGTCATCAAAGAATAGGCCGCCGACACCGCGCTGCTCATCACGATGTTTTAGATAAAAATAATCATCACACCATTTTTTATGTTCCGGATAAACCTCTTCGCCAAAAGGCGCACAGAGATCATGTGCCGTCTGGTGCCATGACAGCACATCTTCATCATTTGGATAGAAAGGGGTGAGGTCAAAACCGCCACCAAACCACCAGATTGGATCCTGACCTTCTTTTTCCGCCACAAATAAACGTACATTGGCATGTGAGGTCGGGACATTCGGATTTTTAGGATGGATAACCAAAGATACACCCATGGCTTGGGCTTTAGCTCCGGCTATATTCGGATGACGTTCAGTGGCTGAAGCGGGCAGTTTGGAAATATTGATGTGAGAGAACATCACACCGCCTTTTTCAATTACCGTACCATTTTGCAGTACGCGTGAGCGGCCACCGCCACCTTCAGGACGTTCCCAGTCATCAATCACGAATTCAGCCGTGCCGCCACCGGCACGTTCCTGCTGTTCCAGCGCGGCACAAATCCGGGCTTGCAGGTCGAGGAGAAAATCGCGAACGCGTTGAATATCTGCAGAGGTAGGATGCTGCATCAGAACCCTCATAGGGAAATAAAAAGACTGCTTACATCAAAGCATAAAATGGCCTAAAAATTAAGGTGTTTTTCTGGATGCTCACCATCTGTAACAACATTCAACCTAATGTTTTAGAAGGATGTGTAGTGCATTAAATCCGACCAGACTACTAGGTTGAATTCTTTTTTTGAGCTCCGCACAATAACCTCAACAGCGCTCTATGCAGCGCATTAACCTGACTGATAAGGTGGTAGGCATTCATGACTGTGCAGGCAAATTCTCTCATTCAAAAATATAATGTCCCCGGTCCTCGCTACACCAGTTATCCAACCGTCCCTTATTGGGAAGAGTCAGGATTTTCACTAGAGCTTTGGAAGCAGACACTAAAACGTTCTTTTCAGGAGTCGAATGCGACTGAAGGCATCAGCCTGTATATTCATCTGCCATTTTGTGAAAGTTTATGTACCTTTTGTGGCTGTCATAAACGGGTGACCAAACGTCATGAAGTCGAGCAGCCTTATATACAAGCTGTGCTGAAAGAATGGGAGCTGTATTGTGAGTTATTAGAAGAAAAACCCATCATCAAAGAAATTCATCTTGGTGGTGGGACACCGACGTTCTTTTCCATTGAACATTTAACCCAGCTGATTCAAGGTATTTTGTCCAAAGCCAAGATTGCAGCAGAGCATGAATTCAGCTTCGAAGGTCATCCAAACAATACCACGCGTGAGCATTTGCAAGGCTTGCATGACCTGGGTTTTCGTCGGGTCAGTTATGGCGTGCAGGATTATAATGAAACCGTACAAAAAGCCATTCACCGGATTCAGCCTTATGACAATGTCAAACAGGTGACTGAATGGGCACGTGAAATTGGTTATGAATCGATTTCGCATGATCTGGTTTTTGGTCTGCCATTTCAAAGTCTGGATGATGTTTTAAATACCATTGATCAGACCAATTCATTGTTACCAGACCGTCTGGCCTTATATAGCTATGCGCATGTGCCTTGGATTAAAGGGAATGGTCAGCGCGGTTTTAAAGATGCTGATGTACCCAAAGATGAGATCAAGCGTCAATGTTATGAAGAGGGTAAGAAAAAGCTCCTAGCGCATGGTTATCATGAAATTGGTATGGATCATTTTGCGCTAGAAAAAGACAGCATGTACCAGTCCTTTCAGTCTGGAACTTTGCACCGCAATTTTATGGGTTATACCGCGTCTAAAACTCAGGTGATGATCGGACTCGGAATTTCTTCGATTAGTGATAGCTGGTATAGCTTTGCGCAGAATGTGAAAACCATTGAAGAATATTATGAACTGCTAGAGCAGAATCAGATTCCAGTGGTGAAAGGCCATATCCTGACTCAGGAAGATCTGATTATTCGTAAACATATCCTGAATCTGATGTGTAGCTTTACTACTTCTTGGGCAAAACCTGACATGCAGTTTTCTGAAATTGATGAAGTTCTAAAGCAGCTTGAGGAAATGCAACAGGATCAGTTGATCAAAATTGAAGACTCTTCAGTCACGATTTTGGAGAAAGGGAAACCATTTGTACGCAATATTTGCATGGCTTTTGATTTACGTTTAAAGCGTCGTA
The DNA here is from genome assembly GCF_013418535.1 of Acinetobacter sp. YH12137. Classification (NCBI taxonomy): domain Bacteria; kingdom Pseudomonadati; phylum Pseudomonadota; class Gammaproteobacteria; order Moraxellales; family Moraxellaceae; genus Acinetobacter; species Acinetobacter sp. YH12137. The sequence goes on from NZ_VPBW01000003.1 coordinate 151,452, forward strand.
TGCCAGAGAACCGGATTTTCTCGATGACGATCTGAATCTCCCCCTAACCCCCTCTTTTTCAAAGAGGGGGAAAAGCCTCCCTGAGCAAGACTTAAGCATGGCTTTAAGTCGAAGCGCAAGAAAGGGAGGTTTGGAGGGATTAAGTTAAAAGGTCGAAGGGATTTAAAAATAATTAAAAATCTTCCTTCTGATACATATGCGCCATACGCTCATGCTTGGTTTTGAGGTATTGCTCATTGAATGGATTCAGACCCACAGTGAGTGGTACACGGTCCACTACATTAATGCCTAATTCCTTAAGAGCATTGATTTTTTTAGGGTTATTAGTAATCAAGCGGACGGCTTTTACACCTAAGTGATCCAGCATGATGCTGCACATATCATATTGACGTGCATCTGCCGGTAAATTCAGCATCAGATTGGCATCGACCGTATCATGGCCTTGGTCTTGCAAGGCATATGCACGGATTTTATTGGTTAGGCCAATTCCGCGTCCTTCCTGACGTAAATAGAGAATGACACCTCGACCCACTTCATTAATTAGTTTTTGTGTTGCCTGGAGTTGAGGGCCACAGTCGCATTTTAATGAAGCAAAGGCATCACCGGTTAAACATTCAGAATGTACACGGACCAGCACAGGTTCATCACTTGGTTCTTCTAAGCCTTTAGAAAGAGCGACATGTTCTTCGCCAGTTTTAGGGTCTTGAAAAACAGTAATTTTAAATTCACCATGAGCGGTCGGTAATCTTGAAGTTGCGACAAATTCGATAGGCACAGCTGAACCCGTAAAATCCTAATAAAGTAGCTAAAGTATAGCGTAATGCTTAAACATTAGTAGAATTGCTCAGCTGAATTTATGAAGAACATTTTCTTTTTTGTAGAAAGCGAACGATAATAGTTGATAAATAGTAAGATTATTCAGGATAATCGTAGCCTGCAAATTTTTCACCCCGACGAGATCGCTGTTTAATATTGCATCGCTAGAAGCGTAGCTGAATTGAAGCTGCTACAATTCAACTATATGATCGGTTATTCCCCATTGACCTAGCTTAAGATTTTGCCAGGCTTTAGAAGGCTTTGCCATATATGCTGTATACAGAAATACCAACTCAACGCCCTGTAACACCGTTGCTTGATGTGATCGATCATCCTGAGCAACTGCGTGCACTCGAGCAAAGCCAGCTCACACAAGTGGCGGATGAGTTACGTCAATTCATTTTGTATGCTGCGGGTCAGAGTGGTGGACACTTTGGGGCCAATCTGGGTGTGATTGAGCTCACTGTCGCTTTACATTACTGCTTTAATACGCCACATGATCGCCTGATCTGGGATGTGGGTCATCAGGCTTATCCGCATAAGGCGTTGACCGGACGTCGTGAACAGCTCACTACAATCCGTGCCAAAGATGGCCTGGCTGCATTTCCAGCGCGTGAAGAATCCGAATTTGATACTTTTGGGGTAGGGCATTCATCTACCGCAATTTCTGCTGGTCTCGGCATGGCTTTGGCACGCCGTTATCAGAACAATCCGTGTGAAGTCGTATCAATCATTGGTGATGGCGCCATGACAGCAGGTATGGCCTTTGAAGCTATGAATGATGCTGTGGCACATCAGGCTGACTTGATGGTGGTTCTGAATGACAATGATATGTCGATTTCATGTAGTACTGGTGGTTTTGCCAAGCATCTCGCTGCAATTTGGGAGCGTGGCGAATTCGTCAATGTGACTGAAGATGGTGAGGCTTATGTACAGCCACATCCGGAATGGCTATATAACTCACGTTTACATCAAGCTGCAACTGATGCCGCAGATAACCTGTTTAAAGCCATTGGTTTTGATTATTTTGGTCCTTATGATGGCCATGATGTCAAACAGCTGGTACACGTTTTTAAAGCCTTGAAAAAACGTAAAGGTCCACGTCTGATCCACATCTATACCAAAAAAGGTAAGGGCTTTGCGCCAGCAGAATGTGACCAGATTAAATACCACGCCATTAGTAAACTCAATGCAGTTGCAGTCCCTAATTCAGCACCGAAATATTCGGATGTATTTGGACAATGGTTATGTGATGAAGCAGCACAGGATAAACGCCTATTGGCGATTACTCCGGCAATGTGTGAAGGTTCAGGCATGGTGCAGTTTGCCAAAGAATATCCTGAACGTTTCTTTGATGTGGCCATTGCAGAACAACATGCAGTAACGCTTGCCGCTGGCATGGCTTGTGAAGGTCTAAAACCGGTCGTCGCAATCTATTCAACTTTTCTACAACGTGGATATGACCAGTTGGTGCATGACGTGGCACTGCAAAATCTGGATGTGACGTTTGGGATCGATCGTGCCGGTCTGGTTGGTGAAGATGGTCCAACGCATGCCGGCGCCTATGATTATGCCTATATGCGTACCATTCCGAATCTGGTGATCATGGCACCAAAAGATGAGAATGAATGCCGTCAGATGTTGCATACGGCTTATCTGTATCATGGTCCGGCAGCAGTGCGTTATCCGCGCGGGAATGGACTGGGTGTGGAAATCCAGAAAACCATGACCGAGATGCAGATCGGTCAGGCAGAATTGTTGCTCAGTCTGAACGAACAATATGATGAATATGTTTCAATTCTAGCGTTCGGTAGTCGGGTTCAAGCCGCAGTTGAAGCCGCTCAGGTATTTGCCAGCAAACATGAGGTGGGTGTACGCGTGGTAAATATGCGTTTCATCAAACCACTGGATACCAAAATGTTAAACCAGCTGGCCCATTCTACCAGCCTGTTTGTCACTGTTGAAGAACATGCAGTTATGGGCGGCGCAGGAAGTGCAGTGAATGAGTATCTGGCTGAAGCTCAAATCGTTAAACCAATCCTGAATCTAGGTTTAGCGGATAACTTTATGGCACAAGCAACACATAGCCAGATGTTGCAGCAGGCAGGACTTGATAGCCAAGGCATTGAAAAATCAATCAATGAGGCCTGGTCAAAGCGTTCTGTTATAAACGCTTAAAAAGTTTCGACACATTTTTTCCCAAAAAGCCCGGATATTTGCTAAAATATGCGGGCTTTTATGCATTATTCTTTATCAGTATCTTCAAATTTGTAGTGGGTGTTCAATGGAACCTATGGTGGTGATGGCTGCGCGTGCGGCTCAATTAGTTGGTCAAGAGCTTTTAAAAGCGCATCAAAATCGTCATAAACTCGATCTGCAAGTCGAAGAAAAAGGCATTGATGGTCCGGTAACGCGTGTAGATCGTTATCTGGAACAGTTGACCATCGATACTCTACGTAAAAGCTATAAAAATCACAGTTTCCTTGGTGAAGAATTTGGTCTGCAAGAAGGTAAAGGTCACGACGCTGATTGGTGTTGGGTGATCGATCCACTTGATGGCACACTAAACTTTATCAACGGTTTTCCGCATTTCTGTATCTCTATCGCAGTTCAGCACAAAGGTGTAACTCAACACGGTGTTATTTATGACCCGGTGAAAGATGAGCTATTCTCTGCGAGCCGTGGTCGTGGTGCGATGCTGAACCAGCGCCGTATCCGTGTAAATGTTAAAGACAGTCTGAACAATACTTTCCTGGCAGTAGGTCATGCTTACCGTACTAAACGTAATGGTGAAGTAGTCTCTTATGCCAAGAATCATTTTGATGCATTGCTCAATGTGACTGAGGCAGGTGCACAATTCCGTCGTGGTGGTTCAGCTGCCCTGGATCTGGCTTATGTCGCTGCTGGTCGTCTTGATGGTTACTTCGAGCTTGGCTTGAAACCTTGGGATATTGCAGCAGGCGAGTTAATCGTGAAAGAAGCGGGCGGTACTGTGGTTGATGCGCGTGGTGGTAGCGATTCTATGGAAAATGGTCAAGTTTTGGCTTGTTCAATGAAAATGCTGAAACCTCTTATGCAAGCAGTTGTTCCTGCTTGGGGTGAGGCAGCGAAATAATCGGGTTTAACGCCGTAAATCGAATATTAAAAAGGTATCTCTCGGGATGCCTTTTTTATTTTTAAAAATAATTCCGAGATAAATATCTTCATATTTAGATGATTCACAGCATTGATAAAAAGAAAATTGACCGGCCGGAGAATTAATTACATTTCTTTTCTTGGTTAAGTCTTGGAAATTGATGAAGAAATTAGCAGTTAAACAAAATAATCTGAAAAGCGGATGACTTTATGAATAATCCTGCTATAATCTGCGCACGCACTTAATTTCTGTTCGTCACCTGAACATTTCTCTTCTTATCATTGTGTATGCGCGTGCGGTCCAAAGAGAGGACGATATCTCGCGCCCCAATCGCTAAAGCGATTCCTTCAGGTTATGCCGTAATCATGCGTGCGTTATATCACATCGTCGTTACTCGGATCGCCGCTGAATCATCTCTTTTCAGCGTTTAATTGCTGTACCGCTTTTTGTCGATGTCCATTTGACTTTATTTTTAATGGAGCACCCAATTTCCGGGTGGAATACTCTATGAGCAAAACTTTTGCTGAATTTTCTTTGCATGAATCGTTACAACAAGCCCTTCAAGGCTTAGGTTTTACTACTCCGACTCCTGTACAAGAACAATCTATCCCTGCTGCACTAGAAGGTAAAGACCTTTTAGTATCTAGCCAGACAGGTTCGGGTAAAACCGCTGCGTTCCTTCTCCCAACTTTGAACGCACTTGCTAACCAAGATACTTTCGTACCATTTAAAGAACGTATGAAAGCGGTGACTCAACCAACTATTCTGGTGATTTCACCAACTCGTGAATTGGCACAACAAGTATGCCAAGACGCGATCGCATTTGTACGTCACATGAAAGGTGTTCGTATTGCTGCAATTATGGGTGGTATGCCATTTGGTAAACAAATCCAGCAGTTAAAAGGTGCACAGGTTGTTGTAGCAACTCCAGGCCGTTTACTTGACCTTGTTAACCGTCGTCAAATCAAACTTGACAAAGTTGACTCGCTGATCGTCGACGAAGCTGACCGTATGCTGGATCTTGGCTTCTCTGAAGACCTAGAAGCAATCGGTGACTTGGCTGCAAACCGTAAACAAACACTGATGTTCTCTGCAACTTTCGCTCCACGTATCATTACCCTTGCTGAACGCATGATGAATGAACCAGAGCGTATTGCAATTGAAACTGGTCACTCTACCAATACTGACATTACCCAGACTTTACACTGGACTGATGGCTTTGAGCACAAGAAAAAACTTCTTACTCACTGGTTAAACGAAGAAGACGTTGATCAGGCAGTGGTCTTTGCTTCTACTCAAGAAGATACAGATATGCTGGCTGAAGAACTTGCTGAAGCAGGTTTGTCCGTTGTTGCTCTACATGGTGCGATGCCACAAACCGTTCGTAACCGTCGTCTGCGCAGCATCCGTGAAGGTCGTGCAAAAATCCTGGTTGCAACTGACGTTGCAGCACGTGGTCTTGACGTACCGACAATCTCTCACGTGATCAACTTTGGTCTTCCTATGAAGAACGAAGACTATGTACACCGTATCGGTCGTACAGGTCGTGCGGGCCGTACTGGTAAAGCAATTACTTTAGCGACTTATCGTGAACGCGGTAAAATCCGTGCACTAGAAGACTTCCTTGAAGCTCGTCTAAACGTATCTGAAATTGAAGGTCTTGAGCCATCTCCACCTCCTGCACGCGGTAGCCGTGATGGCGCTGGTCGTGGTCGTGGCGGTCGTCGTGATGGTGGTCGTGGCTTCGGTGGTGGTCGTCGTTTCGAAGGCGAGAGCAACTTCAAACGTCGTGAAGGTGGTGATGACCGTCCACGTCGTAGCTTCGATGACAAACCTCGTGGCGAACGTCCTGCGTTCGGTGGCGAAGATCGTCCACGTCGTGACTTCAACAGCGATCGTCCACGTCGTGAAGGTGGTTTCAGTGATCGTTCACGTCGTGACTTCAATGAAGACCGTCCACGTCGCGAGTTTAACAATGATCGTCCACGTCGTGACTTTGGTGACCGTCCTCGTTTCGAAGGTAATGATGACAACCGCGGTAACCGTGTAGATTACAAACCACGTCGTGAAGGTTCATTTGGTGACCGTCCAAAACGTGATTTCGGTGATCGTCCTGCTCCACGCCGTGAAGGTGGTTTCGGTGACCGCCCAAAACGTGATTTCGGTGATCGTCCAGCACGTCGCGAAGGTGGTTTCGGTGATCGCCCAGCACGTTCATTCGGTGATGACCGTCCAAAACGTGACTTCGGTGACCGTCCAGCGCGTCGCAACTTTGATGACAAGCCACGTGGCGAGCGTTCATTCGGTGAAGATCGTCCACGTCGTAAATTCAATGACTAATTGAATAACGTCTGAAAAAAAACCAGCCTGAGTGCTGGTTTTTTTATGCATTGATTTTTTGTTTTTTCAGCATAAAATGCCTACTTCATCAACTTTTTCTGGGTTTATGATGATCCGTAATCTGAAAGCGTCCCTTTATAGTCTTTCATATTATTGAGGGGGTACATGTCCTACATCGCGGTAACTTTGCTTTTGTGCAATCTGATTTATTATGTATATCGTTTTTTAAATGGATCATAGTCTGTTAAAATCGCGTCGAAATAAAATTTTTGATTACTAGAAATATATGGCCAGGCATGGAGCATTATGTTTTCCATGAACTTGACCCTTCATTTTCAAATGCTAACATGTTGAACTTCGTTCTTTTGTCATATGCATGCTGAAAAAATGCAGGAATAAACTCAGCTATGAAAAATCAAACAGCGCAGGATCCTCAGTCTTTGATTGAAGTCAAGAATTTGAGTTTCAAGCGGGGTGAGCGTGTAATTTATGACGATGTCAGTTTAAACATTCGTCGTGGGCAGATTACCGCCATTATGGGACCTTCCGGAACTGGTAAAACCACTTTATTAAGATTGATCGGTGGGCAACTGACGCCTGAACAGGGTCAGGTTTTACTGGACGGTAAAGATATTGCCAAGATGTCCCGTTCCGAGCTTTTTTCCGCACGTGCACGTATGGGGATGCTGTTCCAAAGTGGCGCTCTGTTTACCGACATGAGCGTCTATGAAAATGTTGCCTTTCCGATTCGTGCGCATACCAAATTGCCTGAACATCTGATTGCTGAAATTGTGGCTTTGAAACTCGAGTCAGTAGGACTACGTGGGGCAGAGCAAATGATGCCTTCAGAGCTGTCTGGCGGGATGAATCGCCGGGTGGCTTTGGCTCGGGCGATTGCACTGGACCCTGAACTGATCATGTACGATGAACCTTTTGCCGGGCAGGATCCGATTGTGATGGGGGTTTTAACTCGACTAATCCGCTCTCTACGTGAAGCACTGGATTTAACAACCATTATTGTTTCGCATGATGTGGCAGAGACTTTATCGATTGCCGATTACATTTATGTAGTCGCAGAAGGCAAAATCCAGGGTGAGGGCACAGCAGAAGAATTGAAAAATCATCCTTCAGCCTTTGTGCAGCAGTTCCTAACCGGTTCGGTTGAAGGCCCGGTAGATTATCAGTTTAGTCATCAGGCTTATTTAAGTGATGAGGTACGTTCATGAATGCCATTGCTGCCTTAGGTAGACGCGTTATTGAACGTGTTCAGGGAATTGGTGTTGCAACACTGATGCTGTTGCAGATTCTCTTTTCCATGCCAACCTGGCTTGGAGTAAAGCTGTTTGTTTATCAGATGTATCGGGTCGGGGTACTGTCGCTCTTGATCATTGCGGTATCTGGCCTGTTTATTGGTTCAGTACTCGGTTTGCAGATGTATACCATCCTGTCGACATTTGGTAGTGAAGCGATGCTTGGTACTGCAGTGGCTTTAACCTTGTTACGTGAATTGGCACCTGTGGTTGCTGCCTTACTGTTCGCGGGTCGTGCCGGTTCTGCTTTAACCGCCGAAATTGGTCTGATGAAAGCGACCGAGCAATTGTCCAGTATGGAAATGATCGGGGTCGATCCCTTAAAACGGGTGATTTCACCACGCCTTTGGGCCGGTATTTTTAGCTTGCCCATGCTCTCTGTGATCTTTGCTGCGGTCGGGATTATGGGCGGAAAAATGGTAGGTGTTGATTTTCTGGGTGCAGATGAAGGTGCATATTGGAGTGGCATGGAAAGTACCGTGCGCTTCTATAAAGATGTCCTGAATGGCACCATTATCAAGAGTTTTGTTTTTGCATTAATTTGTACCTGGATCGCGGTTTATCAGGGTTATGCCTGTGAACCAACATCAGAAGGTATCGCAACTTCTACAACACGTACGGTTGTCTATTCTTCGCTGTGCGTATTAGGTTTTGATTTCGTGTTGACTGCGGTCATGTTCGGAGGTATTTAATGAAATCACGTACTAGTGAGCTGGCCGTTGGTGTTTTTGTCATTCTTTTCGGTATCGCCCTGTTCTTTTTGGCGATGCGTGTCAGCGGTCTGGTAGGCACCAATATTTCTGATAGCTATCAGATGACAGCGACTTTTGAAAATGTAAATGGCATCAAGCCACGTGCTAAAGTTGCTTTGAGTGGGGTAAAAGTCGGTCAGGTCGATAAAATTACACTGGATCCGGTGACCCGTTTAGCCACTGTCCATATGACACTGGATGGCTCTCTGACTTCTTTTAATGCCGAGCAGCTCAAGCAGGTTCAGCAGGAAGCATTGGAAGAGTTACGTTATAGTTCAGATTATACCGCAGCCGATCCTGCGCAACAAAAAACAATGGAAAAACAACTATTAGATAACATGAAATCCATCACCAATATTGATGAAGATGCTTACATTATGGTAGCAACAAATGGTTTATTGGGTGAAAAGTATCTGAAAATTATTCCAGGTGGCGGTCTGACTTACTTGAAACGTGGTGAGCAGATTGCGAACACTCAAGGCACCATGGAAATTGAAGATTTAGTGACGAAATTTATTACCGGTGGTGCCGGAAAATCGTCAGATAGTCAGGAAAGTGCCTCAGAAGAAGCTGCATTTTCAGAAACAACAGATGCGGAACCTGCATTTGTTGAATAACAGATTGAGGAGATTTGAGTGAAGACTTTAGTAAAACAAACGCTTGCTGCAAGCATTCTTTCAACAATGGTTGCTGGTACAGTGTTTGCTGCACCGTCTGAAGCCCCACCTGCTTTTATTAAAAGAGTTGCAGACAATTTGATTGATCGTCTTAAAACCGATCATGCCAAATTGCAAAATAATCCTGCGCTTGTGAAAACGATTGTTCGTCAGAATCTTGACCCGTATATCGATTCACAATCGTTTACCCGGATTGTGATGGGGACTTATGCGACCAATCAGTATAGTACTGCGGCGCAGCGTGCACAGTTTGAAAAGAACTTCCGTGAAACCCTGATTGAAAATTATGGTACGGCTTTCTCTAAGTTCAGTAACCAGACTTACAGCGTTCGTCCTTACAAGGCGACTAACAGCAAAAATCCTGTGGTGACTATCGACTTTAATAACAAAGGCGAGAAAATCCCGGTTGCTTTCCAGCTGGTTGATAAAGGTTCACAATGGAAAATCCGTAACATCAATGTTTCTGGTATTGACCTGGGTTTGCAGTTCCGTAACCAGTTTGCGGCTACAGTAAAACGTAATGGTGGTAATCTGGATAAAGCCATTGCTAACTTCAAGCCAGATGCAGAAGCGGCGATTGACAAGAAAAAATAAGATAGGTGAGCTGTGATTCAATTCAATAATCAGGAACTGCAGGTTTCAGGCAAGATTGACGCTGACAATGCGCAGAACTATTACCTAGATGGTCTGCGTGTTATTCACTCACAGGGCAAGTTTCCTGTGGTAGTTAATTTGGCTGGACTTGAGCAGGGTAGTACTTTGGCTTTGGCCGTTCTGGTGCGCTGGTTGCGCCAAACTCCGCAAGCACGAGGGCTACAGTTTAAAGCGGTTCCTGAGAAAATGATGAAGATCATTCAGGCCTGTCATTTGCAGGATGATTTACAGATCATTCAGTAAATAAAAAAGCACCGAAAGGTGCTTTTTTATTGCCGGTATATTTTAAAAAAGTTCCTCCCTTTCTCAAAGGGAGCTTAGGAGGGGTTAGTTAATTAACCTCTCCCTAAAGGAGAGGGAACTTGTATTTTAAAAAAGTGGAGAAATGGGCCTGGACTCGAACTTTAAGCAAATATTGGAAGTCTTTTCTCTCTGAGCGAGATTTAAAGCACTGCCTTAAATCTAAGCACAAGAGAGTTAATTCTCACCTCACCCTTGAGCAGCAGTGCTGCACATCACCTGAAAAGAGAGGGAAATTCCTCCCTTAGGAGAAATTAGGAGGGATTCTAAATCCACTTCTTCCATCTAAAGTAAATAAGAGGCCCAATCAAAAAGCCCATAATAATAATGCTCACCATCACAAAGCTCATCGAACCTTGAGCGAAGGGCAAGACATCAGTGTTCATCCCGTAAATACTGGCAATTAGCATGGGGGGCGCGAGCATACTTGGTAAAATCGAGAAGCGACGGATCGTATCATTCTGTTCAGTGTTAATGAATCCGGACGTGGTATCCAGCAAGAAGCGGACTTTCTGGAACAGGAAGGCATCATGCTCGACCAGTGAGCGGACGTCTTCACTGAGTTCTCGAATATCCGCATCATAAATATGACTGCCTAAGGCACGTGGACGTGACAGGAAGGTAAGTACACGGCGTAAATCGATCAGACAGAGCTGAGCTTTCCCGAGCATATCTTCCAGTTGGGCCAGACGGGTAATCATGTCATCCAGATCAAGGATCTGTTCACGATGCCGGTTATTCAGCACTTCGGTTGAGTATTTTTCCAGATCCTTATGCACATCTTCCAGAATATCGGCCAACTCATCCAGTTTGGCCTCGAGCAAACCCAGCAGAATCCATGTCGGATCTTTATAGTCAATATCATAATCATTGCGACGCGCACGGGCACGAAAGGCCCGGAAAGCTACCAGCTTTTCACCGCGTAGGGTAAAGAGCCGGTCTTTATGCAAAATGAAAGCGACTGTCTGAACCGTCGCGAGGATACTGGCATCATCCTCATGTTCACTTTCGACCTGATAATTTTTATTTTTCGTTAAGAAATAGGTACTGATGTGCAAAATACCGTCATCATCACGGTAAAATCGGGCACTCGAAGAAATATCTTCCAGAGATTTTAAAGTGGGTAGGTTTTGCTCATAGGCATCCAGAATCCATTGCTGTTCTTCCTGTGAAGGCGCAATTAAATCTATCCAAACCAGTTCCGGATGCAGGTCGAAATCACCATTGATGGTGGCATCTTCTAGGCTACCGCGCTCTGTGGCGTAAAAGGCTTCAAGCATGCTGTCTTTTCTCCCTTGCGCAGTATGTTAATCTAAATGCGTGTATTTTAGACAAGGAATTGAATAAAAACACTGATTGTGCAGTTATTTTTGAAAAAAAACTCTCAGGCGCTGCCTGCGTACTATATACCGGCAATGCAATGGTGAAAATGATGAATTCTATCGCAATTTTCTGTGGCTCAGCGCTAGGTTCTGAACCTGGTTATAAACAAATTGCTGAAAAGGTAGGCCAAACTCTGGCAAAAAGACAGCAAACACTGATTTATGGTGGTGGTCGTTCCGGATTAATGGGCATTGTAGCGGATAGTGCCTTGGCTGCAGGGGGCGAGGTTATTGGTGTTATTCCAAGACCCTTGGTGAATCGTGAACTGGCACATCCACATATTACCAAGCTGTATGTGGTCGATAATATGCATGAGCGTAAGACCAAAATGTCAGAACTCTCCGATGGTTTTATTGCCATTCCGGGTGGGGCAGGAACGCTCGAGGAAATTTTTGAGCAATGGACTTGGGCACAGCTCGGGATTCATAAAAAACCTTGCGCTTTTCTTAATGTTGATGGTTTTTATGATGATTTGCTGAAATTTATTCAGATGACCACGGACAAAGGCTTTACCAAGCCACGTTTTACTGAATCCCTGATCGTAAGTGATGACTTCGAAGAAATTTTGAAAAAATTTCAAGACTACCAGCCGCCTGAAGCAAAATGGGGTATGGTCGATCAGGAAGATCTCGTAAAATAAGTGTTTTCCACTTGATCGTTCCGAATTCATGAAAATTATTACCGTCGCAGCTGCCATTATTTTGAATTCAGATCAGCAGCTGCTGGTGGTTCGTAAGAAAAATACTGACTGTTTTATGCAAGTGGGTGGCAAGCTGGAACCGGATGAAGCACCTGAACGCACCCTGCTACGTGAAATTAAGGAAGAAATTGGTTGTCAGGCTGAGATTCAGCAATTTATCGGGTGTTTTGAAACTCAAACTGCCAATGAACCGGATCATCAACTGGTTAGTTATGTTTATCTGGTGCAGTTAGATGGCGAACCACATATTGAAGCTGAGATTGCCGAGATGAAATGGGTGGATCTGGATCAGAAAGATGTGAAACTTGCACCTTTAACTACAGAAATTGTCATACCTTGGGTTAAAAAGAACTTACTGGCCCAAGCCTGATTTAAAGTTTGGCTCCCGCCAGACAGGCGGCATAAATCTGCTGACAGCCCAGTTTTTCCAGTTGCTGGCTCAAAGCTCGAATTGAGCTGCCAGTCGTAACCACATCATCAATAATTAAAACCTTACGATAACGGACTTTTGAAGAGATAGTGACCCTGAACTGGGCTTCAATATCTTCGATACGTTCCAGACGGCTTAAGCCTTTTTGTGAATGTTGCTTGAGTCGTTCAATTGGTTGCCAGACGGGAACTTGCAAGTGTTTAGCTACATGCTTGGCCAGCAACAAAGATTGATTATAGCCACGTTCAACCAGTCGTTCGGTTGAAATCGGCATAGGAACCACTGCACTGACTTTAGGAAATTTTAAGGTTAGTAATGCACCTTCCAATAATGGTTCCAGATGCAGCTTCTGCTCATATTTAAATAATTGAATCAGGCGATCCATCGGGTAGGCATAGTCACAAGCCACCTGAAACTGCATTTCCTGACGCTGAATAGTCTGATGTGCCCAAGGTAACTGTTGCCAGCAATCCTGACAGACAGAATGCAGGTTTTGATAATCTGTCTGGCACAGCTGACAAGGCTGTAAACGATTCAGCCAGAGTTTACCCTGTTGTAACAGCTTAAACATAGGCATAGCGTGGAGCCTCAGGTAGCCAGCGTTTTAATAATGCATCCGCCTGTTTCGGATAATCTTTTAACATCTGCTGGGCGACATAATGCGCCTGATTCAGCAAGTGATCATCACGTGCCAGTTTCGCTACACGGAAACCCATATCACCGGTCTGTTTGGTTCCTAACAATTCACCCGGACCACGTAATTCCAGGTCTTTCTCGGCAATGATAAAGCCATCATTGGTTTCGCGCATGATACGCAGACGTTCCTGACCATTTTGTGACAATGGATTTTTATAGAGCAGGGCACAGAAACTGGCTTTGGCACCACGACCCACCCGACCACGCAGCTGATGTAGTTGTGACAGGCCAAGCCGTTCGGCATTTTCAATCACCATAATCGAAGCATTCGGGACATCAACACCGACTTCGATCACAGTTGTAGCAATGAGTAGCTGCAGTTTATTGTCTTTGAATTCCTGCATGACTGCCTGTTTTTCATCGGCTTTCATTTTGCCATGTACCAGACCGATATTCAGTTCAGGGAAGCGTTCCTTGATCTCGGCAAAGGTTGCTTCTGCGGCTTGAGCATCCAGAGTTTCCGACTGTTCCACCAAAGTACAGACCCAATAAGCCTGTTTACCTTCAGCACAATTCGTGGCAATCCGTTGCAGAACCTCTTCGCGACGATCCAGCGGAATGGTCACAGTCTGGATCGGAGTACGACCCGGTGGCAATTCATCAATAATTGACGTATCCAGATCGCCATACGCCGACATAGCAAGCGTGCGTGGAATCGGGGTTGCGGTCATCACCAATTGATGCGGCGACATGCCATCCAAGCCTTTATTTCTCAAGGCTAAGCGTTGATCGACCCCAAAACGATGCTGCTCATCAATAATTACTAAGCCCAGTTTGGCAAACTCGACATTTTCCTGAAACAGGGCATGTGTGCCCACCACCAGATGCGCGCTACCATCACGGATCACTTGCTCTGCTGTAGTACGCGCTTTACCTTTCTGCTTGCCGGAAAGCCAGGCGACATTTAAACCGAGTGGTTCGAACCAGCGCTTGAAGTTGAGGTAATGCTGTTCGGCCAGAATTTCAGTTGGCGCCATCAGCGCGACTTGCCAGCCTTCTTCTAGGGCATGACAGGCTGCTACGCCGGCAACCAAGGTTTTTCCTGCACCCACATCACCCTGCACCAGACGTAGCATCGGTTTATTCTGTTTCAGGTCTATAGCAATTTCCTTAGATACGCGTTTTTGCGCACCGGTCATTTCGAAAGGCAAACCGGCCAAAAGCTGTTTGGCATAGGTCTTACTTGGAGAAAATGAAGGGGCTTCAATCTGCTGAATAAAAGCACGCCGGGTCAGCAAACTGATTTGATGTGCCACCAGTTCCTCAAAAATCAGACGCTGCTGTGCCGGATGTGAGCCTTGAGTGAGCTGCAACATATTGGCGTCCAATGGCGGATGATGAATATATTCCAGTGCCTGCTTCAGGCCATAACCATTGCTAAATTTTTGTGGCAACAGTTCAGGCAAATCATCACTGTGCAGTTCTAGTGCCTGTTTAATATATTCCCGCAGCTTAGGCTGAGTCAGTCCTTCGGTTGCCGGATAGATCGAGGTGAGTTGGGTATGAGGCAGAGGTGTATGTTCAGTAATGACTTGCAGCTCTGGATGATACATTTCCAGACCACGGGCACCGACTCGCACTTCACCAAAGACTCTTAAACGGTTACCGAGCTTGCAGCGATCGGTAATGCCTTTATAAATATGATAAAAACGCAACGTTACTTTGCCAGAATTATCATCCAGTAAAACTGCCATGGACTTACGTTTACCAGGTGGGAAGTCAATTCCTTTCACGACACCTTCCAGCAAATAGCTGCGTCCCACTGTCAATTGATTCATGGGAATGATCGTGCTACGGTCTTCATAGTCACGTGGTAGATGAAAAAGCAAATCATCAGTATTAAAGATATTTAGTTTTTCGAGTAAAGCAGCGGCGGCATTGCCAACGCCTTGTAACTGATGGACTGCAGCCATGTCCCCTCAACCAGGTCTGTGATTCGGTGTCGAATGCATATTTTATTTATTGGTTATGGTAAAACATCCGAGCGGGTAGCTAAACAATTATTTGAGCAAGGTCATCAAATTAGCACAATTAGCCAAAGTCCCAAAACAGATTCATTCGCAACTCATCTGATTCAGGATGTGCATACTCTAGATTTAAGTGCAGTCGCTTCGATTGATTGGGTCTATGTGTTACTCAGTCCCAAACAGAGTGGTGTCGAAGCCTATCAGCACATTTATCTGGATTCGGTTCAGCCAATCGTCACTGCCTTGAAATCCCATCCGGTAAAAAGAATTGTGGTGGTTTCATCAACCCGGGTTTATGGACAGAATGCAGGTGAAAGCGTGGATGATGAAACTGAAATTCATCCGAATGATGCTCAAGGTGAAATTCTGCATCACATCGAACAGGCGTATCTCGCGGCTTATCCTGATCAATGTACCATTATCCGCCCAAGTGGGATTTATGGGACTTCTGTGGCACGTATGCAGAAAATGGCAACCTCAATGATCAGTTATCCAAATCTGCACTGGTCGAATCGTATTCATATTGAAGACTTATCACGTTTTCTAGCTCATATGATTCACGTGGAACATCCTGATTCTTCATATATTTTGACTAATAATCAGCCACAACTTTTGCATGAAGTCTTGCAATGGTTTCAGCAGCAGATGGGTTTATTTATATTGAAAGTGGAAAGTGACAGGGTGGCGGGTAAAAAGCTGTATGCCACAAGAATGGAAAAGATAGGCTTTGAGTTAGAGCATCAGGATTGTTTTCAGGATTATTTAGAGTTGATGAATAAGACTGATTTATAAATTTGGAAGTTCCTCCTCCCTCTGGGAGGAGGTTAGGAGGAGGGTTTTTTTAAAATCACCTCTCCCTTGCGCAGCAGTGCTGCTTGTATCTTGATTGATATAGTGATTAGCTACCACTATACGCAAATTGTAGAGTTTGGAGTGCTGCTAAAATCTTAAATTTGAACCTGAGATAAAACCTACAATTTGCCCTTATCCCTCATACAACTCTGAACGGTAACTAAGCACTTTGATGCTGTATTCACAAGGTAAGATGATGGTTAATGGGATAAAAATCATAGCTTAAACTCAAGGAATATCACCATGATTATGCTAGGTATTGATGTCAGTAAAACCAAAATAGATTGTTGCATTTTCCCTCAAGGTTTGACTGGAAAAAGAAAAAATAAAATATTTACTAATACAGAAAGTGGCTTTGGCAGTCTGCTCAAATGGCTCATCACTCTTAAAATTGAACCTGATCAAGTGACAGCAATCATGGAAGCGACTTCGGTTTATCACGAGAATTTGGGATATTATCTATATGATGCAGGTGTAAAGGTTTGTGTGGCTAATCCTTCACGAGTAAGAGCCTTTGCCAAAGGCATGTCCATGCTAAATAAAACGGATAAAGCTGATAGTGAAGCTCTTTCACGTTATGGTTACACCGCAAAGTTAATCATATGGCAGCCTGAACCTGAAAATGTCAGATTATTAAAAGCTTTACTAGGCAGACGAGATGTCTATCTAGGTAGTCTATTGCAGGAAAAGAATCGACTTGAAAAGGCGCAGTCCACTCATACCTCCGTTGTTGTGATTAAATTACTTGAAGAGAATATTGAGTATTTAAATCAGCAACTTGAACATATTGATAAGTTAATAAATAATCACATAGATCAAGATCCAACATTGAAACAGGATTTGAAATTACTGCAAACTATTCCTTCAATCGGTGAACGATCAGGCTTATTACTGTTGGGGTTATTTCATTCGCACAAGTTTGAAAAAGCAAGTCAAGCTGCTGCATATGTAGGTTTGGTTCCAGTACATCAGTTGTCTGGCAGTTCAGTCAACAAGCAAAGTCACTTATCAAAAGCAGGTGACAGTAAAATACGCTCAGTATTGTATATGTCGGCATTAACAGCGATTAAATATAATCCACACATTGAAGCTTTATATCAACGATTATTAAACCAGGGTAAAAATAAAATGTGTGCTTTAGGTGCTGCAATGCGCAAGCTTATACATCTGTGTTATGGCGTTTTAAAACATCAGACTGCCTATCAAAGAGATTATTTAGTGGTCGAATAATCTCAAAACCTGATTGACTACCAAGACGGTATCTCATCTCCTAAAAGGAGAGGGAATATTTATCATTTTTATTAATTCTCAAGCAAAAAAAGAGAGGCCAAAACCTCTCTTTTTCTTTAAGTAAACTTTACTTTTTCTTGCGTTTCGCACGTTTCTTGGCTTGTTCAGCCGCAACCGCATCTAGTGCTTCTTTCAACTCTTCATCGGTAAAGGAGGTGATGTGATGCAGCATTTGCAGCTTCACTTCATCCAGTACCAGATCTGCATACTGCGCAACATTGGTCAGCTGCTCATCATAGACAATGGCATTGTCTTCGTTGGTACAAATATAGCCTTTTTGCGTCAGAACTTTGATAAAGCTTTGGAACAAGGCCTTGTCAAAGAATTCTGGCGAGTTGAATTCATACAGTACAGAAAGACGTTGCCCCACCAGATGACTCAGCTCTTCCACCTGACGGGTTGAAATATTGCCTGGGCCACGCTGGGTGATCAAAGCCAGTGTCATGTAATAGCGTTCCAGACTTTGGGTCACTGGAGCAGCCAGAACTTCAAGCTGGTGATGCGCTTCAGTATTCGGTGCTGGCGCTACCAGGTTTTCACCATCTGCACTGATCAGATTGGTTGCAAGTAAAGCATCGATATAAGCATCAACATGTTGCTGAATTTCGTCTTCTTTCCATTTCAGGAATAGCTCAGCTTTCAGGAATGGATAGAGTGTACTGCTAGCGTTGATCGCATCTTCACGGCGAATCATGCCATTGTGTTCTACCAGTGCCGCAATCAGGGACGGCAATACAAAGCTATGCACGATGTTATTACGGAAATAAGTCAGCAATACGGCCTGATTATCTTCAATGGCAATGATATCGCCCAGAACGTGTTTCACCCGTTTAATCAGCTTGAGCTTCATTGCATAGGCAATAATCTCTTTACCTGAAAGTGAGGTAATTTGCATACGCTCATCATAAGGTAAAGCCACCAGCAGATTACGGTAGGTATCCAGCTGCTTGATACAGATTTCTTCGTCCAGCGTATGTTTCGGTGTTGCCAATAAAATAAGTGACAGCAGTGAAACCGGATTCACCACGACTGCACGGTTGATATTTTCCAGAATGGCTTGGGCAGAACTGTTGACTGCGTCGGATACTGGCTGCGGAATCGGATCATCATTCTTTTCAATTTTGATATGTTCTGCACCATGCTGTTTCAGGATGTCATCCAGAAATACCGGTTCACCGAAGTTCAGATGGACCTTGCCAAAAATACGTTCAATTTTGCGCAAGGTTTTCAGGATGCCAAAAATAGATTCTGCTTCTTTCGGCTTGCCATTCATCTCACCGATATAAGTACCACCTTCCATCAGGCGTTCATAGCCGATATAAGTCGGAACAAAGACAATTGGCTTAGCTTTGCCACGTAAATGACCATGTACGGTCATCGCCAGCATGCCGGTTTTTGGTGGCAGCAGACGACCAGTACGTGAACGGCCACCTTCGATAAAGTATTCCAGTGGAGTATTACGTGACAACACGCTATACAGATATTCTTTAAATACGGTGGTATAGAGTGCATTACCGCGGAAGGTACGACGGATAAAGAAAGCACCACCACCCCGTAAGATCTGACCCACAAATGGCATGTTCAGGTTATCGCCTGCCGCAATATAAGGCACCATCAGACCACGACGATAAATCACATAAGACAATAATAAATAGTCGATATGACTGCGGTGACATGGCGTATAGACAATTTCATAATCTTTGGCCAGTTCACGCACGGTACTGAAATTATGTACTTCCACGCCGTCATAGAGCTGGGTCCATAAACGGGTCAGGGCTTTATCGGCGAAACGTACGGTAGAGTGAGAGTAGTCCGATACAATTTCATTCAGATAGCCAATCGCACGACGTTCTGCTTCCAGCATACTGATTTTGCTGCGGATGCTTTCATTACGAATAGCCGCCTGTACATCCGGAGATTTAATCAGGCCATGCATCACATTACGGCGGTCTGACAGGTCAGGGCCGAGGATCACTTCACGCTGTGCATCCAAATAGTCATTCAGACGGCTGACAATATAGGTCGCTGGCGCTGAATTTGGATAAGTTTCTTTGGCAAATTCCATGAGGGTGCGCAAAGATTGTGGCTCATGAAACTCCAGATAAGACTGGCGACCATGCAGACCGATATTGACCAGCTGTTTGACCCGGCTTGGCGTAGACCAGGTATCGGTAAATAAAAGCTTGAACCAAGAATCTTCTTTTTCAGGATCACGACCCCAAAGTACAGTCACCGGTACCAGTTCCACATCCAGTTCGGGATTTTTTTCTAGGACTTCAATCAGGCGTAACAGGCGTGGAGGAAAAGCATGTGGTGGTGAGCTAAGCAGATTATTCTCATCATGATGCTGCAGGAACAGAACCGAAGCCTTTTCCTTGCTGTCACCAATCTGTAGAGGGTCGAGCGCAGGCGGCATGTTTAAACGGCGAGTTTCCGCATCGACTACCAATGCATTACTGCGTGAATGATTCTGCAAAATATAGCAGACGATTTTCTGCTGCGCTGCCGGAGTCTGGTCAGCAGTAGGAGCTGTCACTTCACTTGGTACTTCCCCAAGAACATGCGGGGTGACCACAAGATCAAGTAGCTTACTTGAAAGCTTGCGATACATTTGACCAAAGCCACTCTTGGACATAGTTACTCCTAATTTTACTGACCAAAACTACAGAATTTCTGAGGGAATTTATTTTGATTGATTATAAAAACAAACAATATGTCATTTTCTGACAAATTCAATCGAAGTGGTTCAATTTTAGCGCGAAAGCAGATGTTTTTCCTAGTAAGTTGCAAGAGCAATTGACAGAACAGTCAATCAATCTTTAGAAGATTGCTTGGATTTTATGGCAGAATATTCAGAATAAATTGTATAGATTTATTTCTACACTTCTGGATCTTGCCAATATCACACAGGTTGCTTATGAATGCCTTAACACAGGAACTGGTCGAGCTGCTCAGTTTAGAAAAGTTAGAAGAAAATATTTTCCGGGGAATTAGCCGTAATCTGGTAGGCAAGCGCGTATTTGGTGGGCAGGTTCTGGGACAGGCCCTGCGTGCTGCGTCTTATACCACAGATCGTCCTGCACATTCATTGCATGCCTATTTCCTGTTTGGTGGCGATGTCAATGCACCGATCATTTATGAAGTGGATCGTATCCGTGATGGAAAAAGCTTTGTCAGCCGTCAGGTTCGTGCCATTCAGCATGGCCGTACTATCTTCATGTGTATGGTTTCCTTTGCGCATCAGGAAGAAGGTCTGAACTATCAGATTTCAGAACCTGAGTATCCACCAGCAGAAAGCCTGAAAAATGAAGCAGAGCTCACCCGGCAGATTATTGAATTTATTCCGGAAAATGTGCGTGCGTCTTTCATGCGTGACCGTCATGTCGAAATTCGCCCTGTAATGCCAGTGAATCCATTCCAGCCGCAACCGGAAGCGCCAAATTATGCGCACTATATCCGTACTCATGGAAAGATCGCTACAGAAGTGGATGAAATTTCCCTGCATCAGGCGATTGCTGCTTTCTATTCGGACTTTACCCTAATGACCACAGCGCTGCGTCCGCATGGTTTAAGTTATCTGTCTCCAAGCTTGCAATGTGCCAGTATTGATCATGCCATGTATTTCCATAAACCATTCCGGGTAGATGAATGGATGTTATACGACATGGATGCTACTCAAAGTGCCAGTTCACGTGGTCTGAACTTTGGCCGCATGTGGCAAAATGGTGAGCTGGTCTGCAGTACCACACAAGAAGGCCTGATCCGTTTACGTGAAATTGAAACCCAGTAAAGCATACTTTTAATTTAAATAAAGCCGGATCCCAGATCCGGCTTTATACATTTTTAAGCATGGCTCTTTATAAAAAATTACTCGATTCTCCAGCACTTGCATGGCATAGTGCCCTTAAGATCAATATTAAAAATGCATGTGAAATGAGCTTAAATACGCAGATTTTAATTGCCGCCGTATTGGGGGTACTGTTTGGATTTTTACTGACTTTATTTCCGCAAAGCACATTTTTTGATATCGGCCTGTACGGGATTGGAATTGCCAGCAGTCTTTTTATTGGCCTGCTGAAAATGATTTTGATTCCCCTGATTTTTACCTCAATCGTGGTTGGAGTCTCTAATCTGCAGGCGGGGGGACAGCTGAGTCGAACCTGGAAAATCACCCTGTTGTGCTGCGTAACTACGACCTCATTGGCATTGATTCTTGGCCTCACTTGTGCACATCTGTTTAATGTGGGGAGAGGCGTAGATGTGGTGATGTTTCAGGATGCCATGGCTCAGCATCAAACGCTTGATACTTTAACGCCGTCGTCTTTCTTTACTAATTTTATTCAGAATACCCTGATCAATCCCTTTAAGGCCTTTGCTGATGGCAATGTTTTGGCCGTTGTGATTTTTGCTCTGTTTATCGGTGTGGCGCTGGTCGCAGGTGGAGACAGCTTCCGTACTGTGCGTAAGCTGAGTCACCAGTTTTTTGACATCATGATGTTGATGATTGGCTGGATCATGAAACTGGCACCGATTGGGATTTTTGCATTACTCGCCAAGTTAATTGCCACTGAAGATATTTCAGTGCTGAGCCGTCTGGCCGAGTTTGCGGCAGTGGTGACAGGCACTACAATTTTCCACGGAATAGTGGTGTTGCCGTTATTGCTATGGATCTTCGGAAAAATGAATCCGCTGACCTTTTTTAAAGGCACCCGTAGTGCATTAATTACTGCCTTTGCCACCAGCTCCAGTTCGGCAACCATGCCGATTTCTTTAAAATGCGCGCAGGAGAACCTGGGCGTACGTCCGCAAACAGCCGGTTTTGTGATTCCTCTTGGCACGCAGCTGAATATGGATGGAACGGCACTTTATGAAGCTGCAGCAGCTTTGTTTATTGCCAATCTGATGGGGCTGGATTTAACCTTAGGTCAGCAGCTGGTGGTTTGTGCCACGGCAATGATTGCGTCATTAGGTGCACCGGGCATTCCAAGCGCCGGCATGGTCACCATGATCATGGTACTGCAATCAGTGGGTTTACCTGCTGAAGCGATTGCGATTCTACTTCCGATTGACCGTCTGCTGGATACCGTACGTACAGTAGTAAACGTGCAGGGCGATATGATGATTAGTGTGGTGGTAGATCGACATACCCGCGAGCCTGAAGTGCCGGTTTAATCTTTGTCTAATTCAGCTTTATCTAAGTCCGGATTCCAGACAATTTCCCAGAGATGACCATTGGGATCCTGAAAATAACCTGCATATCCGCCATAAAAAGTCGTGTGTGCAGGTTTAATAATTTTAGCGCCGGCACGTTCAGCCTGTGCCATTGCCTGGTCGACTTCTAAGGGACTATAGACATTATGCCCCAGAGTCATTTGCGTCGGACAGATTGGGCTTGGCTCCAGACCGGTATCTTGCTGGATACTACGCTGTGGCCATAAGGCAAGCTTAAGACCAGGTTGTAATTGAATAAAAGCCACCGCGCCATATTCAAACTCTTCACCCATAATTCCTTCACTGGGAAAACCCAGTCCATCACGGTAAAAGCGTAGTGAAGCTTCCAGATCGAGCACACCGAGGGTAATCACAGAAATCCGTGCTTGCATAAGTCCCTCCTGATTATGATTGTTATATTTCTATCTTAGGACAAATAAAAAGCAGGGAAGCGATCCCTGCTGTTAGAAATTGTAATAACAGGCAAGCTTAAGCGACTTTGAGAGTAGCGCGTTTGGCTGCCTGTGAATGGTTGAGATAATGCAGCGCATCATCGGTACTGCCTTCATGCACCGGATCATACCAAGGCATTAAATAACCGAGCTGTTGGGATACTAACCACAGCGGGTTAGGCAGAAGGCGGTTATCTGACTGGGAAATACGCAACCATTCTTTCCAGATCCAGGGTTTATATACGGCTGGCTTATACTGCTTGAAACGTGAATCCTGCGATAACAGATGTGCAGCACCATCCACCCAAAGGCCAATTACACCAATAATGACCACCACACTTAGATAATAACGGGCAATATAGCCGCCACCTAGGTGACGATATAAATCAAAAGCCACACTACGATGTTCAATTTCTTCAGCACCATGCCATTTCACCAGATCCAGCATATTCGGATCAGCACCCAGACGTTCCCATTCAGTATTGTAGAGTGCGTATTTACCCAGGACACAGGTCATGTGTTCTATCGTCGCAATGATACCGAGACGAAACAGATCCCATTGGTGTTCTAGGATTTTAGGGATTTTGAGACCGAATGGCTGATCGGCGAGCAGCTTGTTAAATAGGAAATGCATGATGTCCAGATTGCGCTGGATATCAATCTGACGTTCAGATAAATATTCTTTATTGGCCGAATTATGCGCTTGCGCATGTATGGCTTCCTGACGGATAAATGCCTGTACATCATGCTTTAATTTTTCGTCAGTGATCTGGGGGAGGACTTTGTTATATAAACGGCAGAACCAGAGTTCACCTGCAGGAAGAATATTGTTAATTTCATTGACGAAGTAACTGGCAAAGGGCTGATCAGGAATCCAGTCGACCGGAGTATCTTGCCATTCAAAGCTGACTTTGCGAGGCTGGATAAAATAGGAAATGGAAGAGCCAATTCTTGTTGTTTTGAAGCGCGAAAGTAAAGACATGGTGTGAATCCATCACTGCTTGATCAAGACAGTATGAAAAAAATATCCCGAATTGCAGCAGGCAATACGGGACATTCTTTTATCCGATGAAACACATTCGGCTTATTTTTGTGGATCCTGTTCGACAATCTTTGTTGGATCGGCTTCCACAGGTGCATCCAGATCATTCAGTTCACTGGCAGTGACTTCATGAGCGCTGTTGGTCTCATCTTCATCTTCTAATAATTCAATTGGTTCATCAGCTTCATTTAAATCATGCATTGAAGCTTCAGGAATGCTGTCCAGATCAAATTCAGGTGCTTGATTCAAAGTGAAGTTCAAACGGCCGCCCATCACACTGGCCAGTTCTTCCAGACCTTGCTTGTTTAGAGAAGAAAACAGTTGAATCGAGAAATCCAGCTTCATCTTTTTCAGTTTGGCTTTCACTTCTTGTAGCGCTTTCGAAGCAGGGCCACGGTTCAGCTTGTCGGCTTTGGTCAGCAGCACATGTACGAATAATTTACGTGAATACGCCCATTCCAGCATCATCACATCAAAGTGTTGTAGCGGATGACGGATATCCATCAGCAACACCAGACCTTGCAGGCTCTTGCGGTGAATCAGATAGTTTTCCAGTTCTTTCTGCCAGACAATTTTCATGGCTTCTGGGACCGCTGCATAGCCATAACCCGGTAAATCGACCAGACGCTGATCCGGATTGCCAAGGCTAAAGAAGTTGATCATCTGGGTACGGCCTGGTTTTTTGGACGCACGGGCCAACTGTTTCTGATTGGTCAGGGCATTGATGGCACTCGATTTACCCGCATTGGAACGGCCAGCAAAAGCCACCTCATAACCGGTATCTTCTACACACAAGCTGAGCTTGGGTGCACTCATCAGGAACTCAGCTTTGCGTAACCAGTTGAGGGCTTGTACCGAATATTCAGTAATGGCTGGATCGACCTTTTTTTCATAGCTGATCTTTTGCTTTGGGGCATTTGATGCCTTACTGTTTTTCGACTTTCCTCTGCTGTGATGCATGGCTCAACTTCAATGACTAATTATACAAGAAGCTATTATAAAGGAAGTCGGGCGGGCAAGCGAACTTTAGAATTGCCCAATAGAATAAGGGTATTAGAGATTGATCAGACTAATCGGCGACTGGATACTAAAATGTTCCTTGGTCGGTTCAACGACATCACCCAGAATATATTGATCCAGACTGGTATAGAACTGCTCCACAGCCTGATCCAGAATGCCTTTTAATCCGCAATTGGTACGTAATACACAAGGTGGATCATTACATTCCACAATCTGGTTATCACGTTGCAGAATATGCACAATCTGTCCTAGCTGAACTTTCAAGGCAGCCGGATTAAGACGGATTCCACCGCCTTTACCGCGAGAGGTAATGAGCCAGTCCTGTTTCGCCATAAAGTAGACGATTTTCATGGCATGGTTCTGTGAAATCTGTAAGCGCTCCGCCAACTCGGCAATTGTATAAGGCAGATCACGGGGTTGCGCAACATACATCAGTATGCGCAGCGCATAGTCAGTAAATTTATTCAGTTGCATGATAATACTGATGTTTTTGATGAAAAAAATTAGGGTTAGTCTAGCATACCAGACTAACCCTCTGTTTTTATTTTAAGCTGAAGAAGCAGTTAGTGGCGTACACCACCTGTGCCAAAGGCTTCGCTATGAATGTTCTCAGCAGGAATTCCGCGAGCGACAAGTGCCTTTTGCTGTTCAGCCATAAATGGCATTGGGCCACAGAGATAGTAGTCTGCATTGGCTGGTAATAATGCGCTATCTACAGTGCTTAAGTCCAGTCGACCGGCAACATCATAATCCTCACCCAGTTTATCGCTTGGGTGCGGAAATTCATAAGCAGTCATTGTGCTTAAACGTGGATATTTGGCTTTCAAGTCATGAATATGCTGTTTCATCGCATGAACCTGTTTGCTACGGCAGGCATGGATGAAAGTCACAGGCTGCGGCATATCCAGAGTCACCAGCTGGTTCAGCATGGCTACCATTGGAGTTAGACCTACACCGCCACTGATGAACACATTACGTTTATTCGGATCAATCAGGTAGAAGTTACCTGTCGGTGCAGAGACTTCAATTTCTGAACCTTCTGGCAGGCTATGTAAAGTATTCGATACCCAACCTGGAACCATGTCGCCTTTCTGGTCTTCACGTTTCACCGAGATACGCAGGTAGTCTGCTTGTGGGCAAGTCGACAGGGTATATTGGCGTGGTTGTCTCAGATTTAACTCAGGTACAAACACACGTACAGAGATATATTGGCCAGCTTCATATTTCGGTAATGGACCGCCGTCGACTGGAGCCAGGTAGAAAGAAGTGATTTCGTCACTTTCCACGACTTTCTTGGCAATCTTGAAGTTGCGCCAGCCTAACCAGCTGCCTTTAGTCTGTTCATGCTGGTCGTAAATCGCTTTTTCAGTTGCAATGAACAGATCCGCCAGTTGACCGTACGCTGCAGCCCAAGCATCAATCAATGGATCATCCATCGAAATGTTCAATACTTCACTGATCGAATGCAACAGGTTTTCCCCAACAATACCGTAATCCGGTGCCTTAATGTTTAAGCTCACGTGTTTATGTGCGATCAGCTCAACCACGGGTAACAGCACAGATGGATCTTCGATATTTTCAGCATAAGCCAGAACCGCACCTGCCAAGGCTTGTGCTTGAGCTCCACTGCGTTGATGTCCCATGTTAAAGGTTTCTTTCAAATCAGGATTATTGCCTAGCATGCGGTTATAGAAATAACCGGTCAGGGCAACCCCATTTTCACGAAGTACAGGAACAGTGGCTTTTACAAGGTCAATTTGCTGTGGAGTCATAGCTGATCTCTCATGGCTGTTATTTATAAGATGTATTTAGAATACATCTTATAAAATGCTTTTACAATATAGTAAAAGCATAAAACCATAAAAAAATTATGGGATATAAAAATATCCCATAAAAATGATGTTTTCGATCGGAGAAAGGAAGGTTATTTGCGCCCGAAGAGGGAACCTAATAGACCACGCACAATTTTCTGTCCGGTACTACCACCAAGACTACGTGCTGCACTTTTGGCAAAGGTACCCACAATATCCTGAGTAAGTTTTTCACGTTGCTTGGCTGCACGCTCAGCTTCTTTTTGCTGTTCACGTGCCAAACGTTCCTGTTCCTTGGCTTGCTGTTTAGCCAGAGCTTCCTGTTCTTTGGCCTGTTGCTTGGCAAGTTCCGCAGCTTGAGCCTGCTGCTGACGTTCCAGTACTTTTTGCTGCAGCATCTCATGCGCACTGTCACGGTCAACTTCCTGCTCATAAATACCAGCGACAATGCTTTGCTGCATCAGTGCTTTACGTTCTTCTGGTGTAATCGGGCTAAAAGAAGAATGTGGTGGCATGATCCAGCCACGTTCAACAATCTGTGGAGTCCCTTTTTCATCCAGACAGCTAATCAGCGCTTCACCTACAGCAAGTTCAGTAATCGCTTCCTGCACTTTAAATTCTGGATTGGCACGGAAGGTATCTGCTGCCGTTTTGACTGCCTTCTGGTCTTTAGGTGTGAAAGCGCGTAAAGCATGCTGAATACGGTTGCCGAGTTGTCCTAATACGCTTTCAGGTAAATCCAGTGGATTCTGGGTGACAAAATAAATCCCCACACCTTTGGAGCGGATCAGACGCACCACCTGTTCAATCTTTTCCTGCAGGGCGGGGCTGGCATTATCAAAGAGTAGGTGGGCTTCATCAAAGAAGAACACCAGTTTCGGTTTGTCCAGATCACCCACTTCTGGTAACTGTTCAAATAACTCTGACAGCATCCATAGCAGGAAAGTGGCGTACAACTTCGGTGTATTCATCAGCTTGTCGGCAGCCAGCAAATTGATATTGCCGCGGCCTTGGCTATCCGTTTGCAGGAAATCCATCAGGTCGAGTGCTGGCTCGCCAAAGAATTTATCCCCGCCTTGATCTGCAAGTGCCAATAAATTGCGTTGAATCGCACCGAGGCTGGCGGGGGAGAGATTGCCATATTCCGCTTTAAAGTCTGCAGCATGTTCGCTGACATAACTGAGCATGGCTTTCAGGTCTTTAAAATCGATCACTAACAAGCCCTGATCGTCGGCAATTCGGAAGACTGCCGAGAGAACGCCTTCTTGCGTGTCATTCAGGTTTAGGATACGGGCAAGCAGAAGTGGTCCAATTTCAGAAATCGTAGTACGGATCGGATGGCCTTGTTCACCAAACAGATCCCAGAATACGACCGGCGAAGCTTCAAAAGGAATCGAGTCAATATTCAGGCTTTTAATGCGTTCATCGAACTTAGGATTACTTTCCCCCGGCTTGGCTAGGCTGGAAACATCTCCCTTGGCATCGGCTAGGAACACGGGTACACCAATGCTGGAAAAGCTTTCTGCCAAAACTTTCAAGGTTACCGTTTTGCCGGTTCCGGTCGCGCCGGCAATCAGTCCGTGACGGTTGGCAAGCTGTGAGTGCAGTACAATATCTTGCGTAGTATCACTGGTTTTTTTTGCAATAATGATTGGTATACCCATAAATTTTCCTGTTGTTATTTATTCATTTTTAAGTTTTTTCATTTCTTGTAGTGCATGCTGAATATCTTCAATCAGATCTTCGGGATGTTCCAGACCAATACAGAAACGAACCAGAAAACCTTCTTTCAAATGTGAATGTTCAAGCACACGCATTTCTTTTAAGTTATATAGCATGACCAGACTCACAGGACCACCCCAGCTAAAGCCAAGCTTAAACAGTTTTAAGCTGTCACAGAAATTGCGAATATCTTGCAACTTGTAGTTATTGTCAAAAATCACGCTGACCACTCCGGCACTGTGTCCTTGCTTGCAAATTTCTTTCCAGTTTTTATGGCCAGCATTGTCAGTATCAGCCGGATGTAAGACCTGAACAAATTCTGGTTGCTGTTTGAGCCAGTCTAATAAAGTTAAGCAGCTTTGTGATTGATGTTCATATCGGAGTTGCATCGATGCCAGACTTCGTTGTACCTGAGCGACATCATCACCTGATACTGAAATACCCTGAATGGCATGCGCACGGAACAACTTGTGGTGCAGTTCTTTATTGCGCGTAACCACTGAACCCATCAGGATATCACCGCCACCACTTGGATATTTAGTCAGGGCATGCACGGTCATATCGACACTTAAGTGTTCATTGCCAAAATCAAAAGCATTAAAGGCAAGACCTGCACCCCAGGTATTATCCAGCGCAGTGAGAATGTTGTTAGCTTGAGCTTTCTTGACCAAGCGACTTAAATCGGGAAATTCTAAAGTCACGGAACCCGCCGCTTCAAGCCAAAGTAGTTTGGCTTTTTCCGAGGGCTGAAAAGTATCCGCATCTATCGCATTATAGACTTTGACCTGAATACCATAGCGGTTTTCCAGATTACGTAAATGTTCCATGTTTGGACCATAGATATTATCTGCAATCCACACTTCATCGCCTTGGCTTAAAAAACAAGAATTCACGAGATTAATCGCGGATAAACCACTCGGTGCCAGCAAGCAATATTGACCGCCTTCGATCTGGGCAATGCTATCGCCTAAGGTAAATGTCGTCGGTGTACCATGCGTGCCATAGCTATAGTCATAGTCATCAGTCCAGTGGCGATTAAATAGGGCATCAGTATTGTTAAAGATGATGGTGGATGCACGAAACAGGGGAGGTTGTATACTGGAAATGTATTGCGGGGCCTTTCGTGGTGCATGAATCAGCGCTGTTTGAGGATTTTTTTTCACGTGAATGCTCTTAAATGTAATCAAATATTGCTTTAGCTTAAGAGAATCTCATTATTGCTGCTAGTTATGTTGTGAAATGTTGAAAAAACTGACATTGCTAAAAAGTTGGCTTCATTTTTGCAAAACCTAAAATCAGAGAGCTACAACAAAAGGTTTAGGCGCATGAAGTCGCAGTTAAAAGTACATTATTTTCAGCATATTGCTGGCGAGGGTTTTGGTAGTTGTATTGATTTTTTAAAGCAGCATCAGGCGCAAATTACTGCGACTGAATTCTTTGCTTTACCCGTCGATCGTCCACTGGATATTGAAGCTTTGCCATCAGTCGATGAAGTTGATTTACTGATCATCATGGGAGGCACTATGAGCGTCAATGATGAAGCAAATTATCCATGGCTCAAGATCGAAAAACGCTGGTTACGCCGTTATCTTTCTCAAGGCAAACCGGCGATTGGCCTATGTTTAGGCGGGCAGTTGATTGCCAATGCCTTGGGTGCGGCCGTCAGCCGTAACCAGGAGCAGGAGTTAGGCTGGACCACGGTACGCAAAGTCGCGCATGTACCCGAGGATTGTTTTGTCTTGCCTGAACAGTTCGAAATCATGCAATGGCACAGTGAAACCTTTGAACTGCCTAAAGGAGCGATTCATCTGGCAGAAAATGAAGCCTGTCGTAATCAGATGTATCAACTCGGCAAGAATGTTTTGGGTTTCCAGTTTCATCCGGAAATCACCCCGGAAACTTTAAAGCTGTTTTTGGAAAATGAAGAAGAAATTTCACAATTTTCTGGAAAATATGTACAGGACATTCAACAACTGAGAAGAACAACCAAAAATAATTTTATTCAAGGAAATCAAATACTAAACCAAGCTATTCAATATGTTCTGGAAAAAACGGCCTAGGGGGTAAAAAATAAACAATTGATTTCCAAAATAAATTGAAATACAGCAAGAAAAACTCTAAAAGGGATTTGCTTATGCAATAAACAATGGCTATAATAAGCGACCCTTCGATAGGAAGGGGGTTAACTGCGAAGAAAGTAGTTAACTATCGTTACAGTCGTGGCATCGATCACGACCTTAGTGATATTTCACTGCTCTTGACACTTGCCTTAAAATAGTGGGGTGAGATGCGTCAAGAGTGATTCTTTATATATTTGGCTTGGAGTTAACTGGTATGTCTAACCAGAGAATTCGTATCCGTCTTAAGTCTTTTGATCACCGTCTTATTGATCAATCAGCTCAAGAAATCGTAGAAACAGCAAAACGTACTGGCGCACAAGTTTGTGGTCCAATTCCAATGCCTACACGCATTGAACGTTTTAACGTTTTAACATCACCACACGTTAACAAAGATGCGCGTGACCAATACGAGATCCGCACTTACAAACGTTTGATCGACATCGTTCAACCTACAGACAAAACTGTAGATGCATTGATGAAGTTAGATCTTGCAGCTGGTGTTGATGTTCAGATCGCATTGAGTTAAGGCTTTCGGGTTAATTAACGCTCTAAGTTAATTAGGCCGCTTTTTTAGAGGTTTATGCACATGGCTATTGGTTTAGTCGGTCGCAAGTGCGGTATGACACGTATCTTTACAGATGCTGGTGTTTCTGTGCCTGTTACAGTGATTGAGGTTGATCCTAACCGCATCACTCAAATCAAAACGCTTGAAACTGATGGTTATCAAGCGATTCAAATCACTACTGGTGAACGTCGCGAATCTCGCGTAACTAACGCTCAGAAAGGTCACTTCGCGAAAGCTGGTGTTGCTGCTGGTCGTCTGGTTCAAGAATTCCGCGTTTCAGAAGCTGAGCTTGAAGGTCGTGAAGTTGGCGCTACTATCGGTGTAGATCTGTTCACAGTGGGTCAAATTGTTGACGTAACTGGTCAGTCTAAAGGTAAAGGTTTCCAGGGTGGTGTTAAGCGTTGGAACTTCCGTACTCAAGACGCTACTCACGGTAACTCTGTTTCTCACCGTGTTCTAGGTTCTACAGGTCAAAACCAGACTCCTGGTCGCGTGTTCAAAGGCAAAAAAATGGCTGGCCATTTAGGTGCTGAACGCGTAACTGTACAGGGTCTTGAAATTGTATCTATCGACGCAGAACGTTCAGTTCTAGTAGTTAAAGGTGCGATTCCTGGCGCTACTGGTGGCGACGTAACTGTTCGTCCTACGATCAAGGCCTGAGGGGAAATAACGTGAATTTAAATACTGTTTCCGGCTCTGCTGTTGAATTATCAGAAGTTGCGTTCGGTCGTGAATTTAATGAAGCTCTTGTACACCAAGTTGTTACAGCTTACTTAGCTGGTGGTCGTCAAGGTTCTAAAGCTCAGAAATCACGTGCAGACGTTTCTGGCGGTGGTAAAAAACCATTCCGTCAAAAAGGTACTGGCCGCGCTCGTGCTGGTTCTATTCGTAGCCCAATCTGGGTTGGCGGTGGTAAAACTTTTGCTGCTCGTCCACAAGACTGGTCTCAAAAAGTAAACCGTAAAATGTACCGCGGTGCTATGCAATGCATCCTGGCTGAACTTGTTCGTCAAGATCGCTTAGTTCTAGTTGAAGAGTTTGCTGTTGCAGCTCCAAAAACTAAAGAATTGCTTGCAAAACTTAACGACTTGAATGCTACTCGTGCATTGATCGTTACTGATGCTGTTGATGAGAACTTGTATCTAGCTGCTCGTAACCTTCCACACGTTGATGTGGTTGATGCGACTGCAATCGATCCTGTTAGCTTGATCGCGTTCGATAAAGTTGTTATGTCTGTAGCTGCTGCTAAGAAAATTGAGGTAGAACTCGGATGAACAACGAACGTTTATATCAAGTCCTGCAAGGACCTGTTTTCTCAGAAAAAGCACAAGTTTTAGGTGAAACTGCTGGTGTTCAAGTATTCAAAGTTGCACTTGATGCAAACAAGCTTGAAATCAAAAAAGCAGTGGAACAATTGTTTGGTGTAGAAGTTGTTAAAGTTAACACTACGATCACTAAAGGTAAAACTAAACGCTTTGGTAAAACATTAGGACGTCGTTCTGATGTTAAAAAAGCATACGTCACCCTGAAAGCTGGCCAAGATGTTGAAATGGCTGACTTGGGCGATGCCGCTGAAAGCGCAGCGGAATAAGGACGAAAACTATGCCTATTCAAAAATGTAAGCCAACGTCTCCAGGACGTCGCTTTGTAGAGAAAGTGGTTCATGATCACCTTCACAAAGGCGCGCCTTATGCTCCACTAGTTGAAGCTAAAAAACGTACTGGCGGCCGTAATAACAACGGTCACATTACGACTCGTCACGTTGGTGGCGGTCACAAACAACACTACCGTTTAATCGACTTCAAACGTAACAAAGACGGCATCCCAGCTGTAGTTGAGCGTATTGAATACGATCCAAACCGTACTGCGCACATTGCGTTGTTGAAGTATGCTGACGGTGAACGTCGCTACATCATCGCGCCTAAAGGTTTACGCGCTGGTGATTCAGTTCAATCTGGTAACGATGCTCCAATCCGTCCAGGTAACTGCTTGCCACTTCGCAACATGCCTATCGGTTCTACTCTTCACAACATCGAACTTAAAATCGGTAAAGGCGCGCAGTTAGCTCGTTCAGCTGGTACTTCTGTTCAGTTGTTGGGTCGTGACGGTTCCTACGCTATCGTTCGTCTTCGTTCAGGCGAGATGCGTAAAATTCATGTTGAATGCCGCGCTGTGTTAGGTGAAGTATCTAACTCAGAAAGCAACCTTCGCTCACTAGGTAAAGCTGGTGCATCACGCTGGCGTGGTGTTCGTCCTACCGTTCGTGGTATGGCGATGAACCCAGTTGATCACCCACACGGTGGTGGTGAAGGGCGTAACAAAGGTATTCAACCTGTAAGCCCATGGGGTCAAAAAGCTAAAGGGTACAAAACACGTACCAACAAGCGTACGACTAAGATGATTATTCGCGACCGTCGCGTTAAGTAACAAGTAAAGGAATCTGACAATGCCTCGTTCTCTGAAAAAAGGCCCATTCGTCGATGCGCACTTGTTCGCTAAGGTTGAAGCGGCTATCGCGGCTAATAACCGTAAGCCGATCAAAACTTGGTCGCGTCGTTCGATGATCCTCCCGGATTTTGTTGGTTTAACAATTTCTGTACACAATGGCCGTAACCATGTTCCAGTGATCATCTCTGAACATATGGTTGGACACAAGCTTGGTGAATTTGCACCGACTCGTACCTACCGTGGTCACGGTGTTGACAAGAAATCTAAACGTTAATAGGTGCTATGATGGAAGTAACTGCTAAATTACGCGGTGCCGCTATCTCGGCACAAAAAGCTCGTTTGGTTGCAGATCTTATCCGCGGCAAATCTGTTGCGCACGCTCTTAACATCTTAAACTTCAGCAACAAAAAAGCTGCAGTATTGGTTAAGAAAGCGTTGGAATCTGCAATTGCAAACGCTGAACATAATAACAGTTTAGATGTAGACGACCTTAAAGTTTCTACGATCTACGTTGATGAAGGCATGAGCCTGAAACGTATTATGCCACGTGCTAAAGGCCGTGCAGATCGTATTACTAAGCGTACTTGTCACATCACCGTTAAGGTAGGGGTTTGATATGGGTCAGAAGGTTCATCCAATCGGTATCCGCCTAGGTGTTGTGAAACGTCATAACGCTAACTGGTATGCGAGTCCGAAACAATACGCTGAATACTTGCTTAAAGATTTGCAAGTTCGTGAGTTTTTAACTAAAAAACTTAAGAATGCAATGATCAGCAATATTCTTATCGAACGTCCAACAGGCGCTGCTAAAGTAACTATTAGCACTGCTCGTCCTGGTATCGTAATCGGTAAAAAAGGCGAAGACATTGAGAAATTACAACGCGAATTAACATCTATTATGGGTGTTCCTGCGCAAGTAAGTATCAACGAAATTGATCGTCCAGACTTAGACGCGCGTCTAGTTGCTGAAGCTATCGCTTCTCAATTGGAAAAACGTGTAATGTTCCGTCGTGCTATGAAGCGTGCGGTTCAAAACACTATGCGTGCTGGTGCGAAAGGTATCAAAGTAGAAGTTTCAGGCCGTTTAGGTGGTGCTGAGATTGCTCGTACTGAATGGTATCGTGAAGGTCGTGTACCTCTACATACTCTTCGTGCAGATATCGACTACGCGACTATGCGTGCTGAGACTACTTACGGTACGATTGGTGTTAAAGTTTGGATCTTCCGTGGCGAGATCTTGGGTGGCATGAAACAAGTCATGAACCCAGCTCCAGCTGAAGAACGTCCAGCTAAACGCGGTCGCGGTCGTGGTGAAGGTCAAGAGCGTCGTGGTCGTCGCAATGATCGTTCTGCTGAAAAAGGAGAATAATCCATGTTGCAACCTAAACGTACTAAATTCCGTAAGGTGCAAAAAGGCCGTAACACTGGTCTAGCTCACCGCGGTAGCTCAGTATCTTTTGGTACTATCGCACTTAAATCAATCGAACGTGGTCAAATGACTGCACGTCAAATTGAAGCAGCGCGTCGTACAATTAGCCGTCGTATTAAACGTGGTGGTAAAATCTTTATCCGTGTATTCCCGGACAAGCCAATTACTTCTAAACCACTTGAAGTGCGTATGGGTAAAGGTAAAGGTTCTGTGGAATACTGGGTTTGCCAAATCAAACCAGGTAAAGTCTTGTACGAAATTGATGGTGTTAACGAAGACCTAGCTCGCGAAGCGTTCACGCTTGCTGCTGCTAAACTTCCGTTTAAAACCACTATCGTGACTCGGACGGTAATGTAATGAAAACTAAAGATCTACGTGAAAAGTCGGTAGAAGAGTTGACAGCTTTGCTTGATGAGCAACAGCTAAACCAATTCCGTCTTCGTATGGCGAAAGCAACTGGTCAATTGGGTAAATCGCACGAAGTGCAATTGACTCGCAAGACTATTGCTCGTATCAAGACCCTCCTTACCGAAAAACAGGGGAACGGACAATGAGTGAAAATACAGTCCGCACGTTAACAGGCAAAGTAGTAAGCGACAAGATGGAAAAATCTATCGTTGTTCTTATCGAACGCCGTGTTCAACACCCGTTGTATGGCAAATCAATCCGCCGTTCAACAAAATTACATGCTCATGATGAGAACAACACAGCTAAAGTTGGCGACGTTGTAACCATTAAAGAAAGCCGCCCAATGTCTAAAACTAAGTCATGGACTTTAGTTGAAGTTGTTGAAGCAGCTGCTGAGTAATTAACGTTCTTGTTGCATCATCGGTCAATTTCGAGTACTCTTTGAGCCTTTCGAAATTGTGACCGGTGATGCTCGGTTTTGGAGTAGGGCAATGATTCAGACCGAAACTATGCTCGACGTAGCAGACAACAGTGGTGCTCGCCGCGTACAATGTATTAAAGTACTTGGTGGTTCACATCGTCGTTATGCTTCTGTTGGCGACATTATTAAAGTTACTGTAAAAGAAGCAATTCCACGCGCACGTGTTAAAAAAGGTGACGTGATGAATGCAGTAGTTGTACGTACAAAATTCGGTATCCGTCGTCCAGACGGTTCAGTGATTCGTTTCGACGATAACGCTGCTGTTATTTTGAACAACAACAAAGCGCCGATTGCAACTCGTATTTTCGGACCAGTGACTCGTGAACTTCGTACTGAACAGTTCATGAAAATTATTTCATTGGCTCCTGAAGTTCTATAAGAGGCGATCATGGCTAAGATTAAAAAAGGCGATCAAGTAATTGTGATCGCAGGTAAAGAAAAAGGCAAACAGGGTACTGTTCTGTCTGTTTCTAATGACCGCGTTAAGGTTGAAGGCCTTAACTTGGTGAAGAAGCATCAAAAGCCGAACCGTGTTACTGGCGCTGAAGGCAGCATCGTAACTCAAGAAGCTTCGCTTCACATTTCAAACGTGGCAATTTTTAATGCTACAACCCAAAAGGCTGACCGTGTTGGTTACCAAACGATTGACGGCGTGAAAACTCGCGTATTCAAATCTAATGGTGAATCAGTGGCGGTAGCGAAGTAATAGGTTGAAAAAGGCAATGGCCAGACTTAAAGCACGTTACAACGACGAACTTAAAGCTCAATTAAAAGAACAATTGGGAATTAAGAATGTGATGGAGATCCCTCGCATCACTAAAATCACTATCAACATGGGTGTTGGTGCAGCTTCTGCTGACAAGAAACTCCTTGATGGTGCTCTTTCTGATATGCAAGCTATCGCTGGTCAAAAACCAGTTCTTACGTTAGCTCGTAAATCTATCGCTGGTTTCAAAATCCGTGATGGTTGGCCGATTGGTTGTAAAGTTACTTTACGCGGCGAACGTATGTACGAATTCTTAGACCGTCTGATCTCGATTGCGATTCCTCGTATCCGTGACTTCCGTGGTTTCTCTGCGAAATCATTTGATGGTCGTGGTAACTACTCAATGGGTCTTAAAGAACAGATCATGTTCCCTGAGATCGATTTTGACAAGATTGACCGTATTCGTGGTATGGACATTACCATCACTACGACTGCTCGCACCGATGACGAAGGCCGTGCGCTAATGCGTGCATTCGGCTTCCCGTTCAAATAAGAGGTCGAAATGGCTAAGAAAAGTATGATTAATCGCGAATTGAAACGCGAAGCTACTGTTGCTAAATACGCTGCAAAACGTGCTGAATTAAAAGCAATTATTGCAAACGTAAATGCTTCAGATGAAGAACGTTTCGATGCGATGATGAAATTACAGGCATTACCACGTAATGCATCTCCAGTACGTCTACGTAACCGTTGTGGTTTAACTGGTCGTCCTCATGGTTACTTCCGTAAGTTCGGCTTAAGCCGTAACATGGTACGCGATAAAGTAATGCAAGGTGATGTACCTGGCGTTGTTAAGGCAAGCTGGTAAGGAGCACTATAAATGAGTATGCAAGATACCGTTGCCGACATGCTAACACGTGTTCGTAACGCACAAATGGCAAAGAAACAAACTGTTTCTATGCCTAATTCTAAGTTGAAAGTTGCGATTGCTAACGTACTTCAACAAGAAGGTTATATTTCAAACGTAGAAGTTGCTGAAGTTGAAGGCAAAGCAACTCTTACTTTGACTTTAAAATATTTTGAAGGCAAGCCAGTTATCGAAACTGTGAAACGCGTAAGCCGTCCAGGTCTACGTCAGTATCGCGGTAAAGATGCACTTCCAAGCGTTAAGCAAGGTTTAGGTATTGCAATTGTTTCTACAAGCAAAGGCATCATGACTGATCGCGCTGCACGTGCTGCAGGCGTTGGTGGTGAAGTTATTGCTTTTGTTTCTTAATAGGTGATTCCTCATGTCTCGTGTGGCTAAAGCCCCAGTAACTGTACCTAACGGTGTAACAGTTACTCAGAACGGCCGGCAGGTCGAAGTGAAAGGCAGCAAAGGTACATTGTCTTTCAACCTGCATGCGCTGGTCGAGCTAAAACAGGAAGACGGTACTCTAGTTATTGCTCCTAAAGCTGAATCTAAAGACGCTTGGATGCAAGCTGGTACTGCTCGCGCTGTGCTTAACAACCTTGTAAAAGGTGTAAGCGAAGGTTTCGAACGTAAGTTACAACTTATCGGTGTTGGTTATAAAGCTGCGGTTAAAGGTAACGTTGTTAACCTTAACCTTGGTTTCTCTCACCCGATCGACTATACGCTTCCTGAAGGTGTAACTGCTGAAACTCCAACTGCAACTGAAATCGTACTTA
Organism: Acinetobacter sp. YH12137; assembly: GCF_013418535.1. Taxonomy (NCBI): domain Bacteria; kingdom Pseudomonadati; phylum Pseudomonadota; class Gammaproteobacteria; order Moraxellales; family Moraxellaceae; genus Acinetobacter; species Acinetobacter sp. YH12137. Next base: position 189,859 of record NZ_VPBW01000003.1, read on the forward strand.
AATCTGCTGATAAAGCAGTTCTAGGTCAAGTCGCTGCAGATATCCGTGGTTACCGTCCACCAGAGCCTTATAAAGGTAAAGGTGTTCGTTATTCTGACGAAGTTGTACTTCGTAAAGAAGCTAAGAAGAAATAAGGCGCGAGGTTCTTATGAACGAAAAGAAACAATCCCGTTTGCGTCGTGCGAAAAGCACACGCTTGCACATCCGTGCATTGGGTGCGACTCGTTTGTGTGTAAACCGCACTCCGCGTCACATCTATGCTCAAGTTATCTCAGCAGATGGTGGCAAAGTATTAGCGCAAGCTTCTACTCTAGACGCTACTTTACGTGCGGGTACTACTGGTAACGTTGAAGCAGCTCAAAAAGTAGGTGCTTTAATCGCAGAACGCGCTAAAGCAGCTGGTGTTACTAAAGTTGCATTTGACCGTTCTGGTTTCAAATATCATGGTCGTATCAAAGCCTTGGCTGATGCTGCCCGTGAAAACGGCTTGGAGTTCTAATCATGGCTAAAGTTGAACAAAACGAAGGTCTTGTTGAAAAGCTGGTTGCCGTTGATCGTGTAGCCAAAGTTGTTAAGGGTGGTCGTATCTTCTCTTTCACAGCATTAACTGTTGTGGGTGATGGTAATGGTCGCGTAGGTTTTGGTCGTGGTAAAGCGCGTGAAGTTCCAGCTGCTATTTCTAAAGCACTTGAAGCTGCTCGTCGTAACATGATTACTGTTGACCTTGTTGATGGTACTGTTCAGCACCCTATCAATGCTCGTCACGGTGCAAGCCGCGTTTACATGCAACCTGCTTCTGAAGGTACTGGTGTAATTGCTGGTGGCGCGATGCGTGCAGTTTTAGAAGCTGTTGGCGTACGTAACGTATTAACTAAATGTTATGGCTCTACAAACGCTGCTAACGTAGTAAACGCGACTTTTAACGGTTTGCGTGATATGACTTCTCCTGAGAAAGTTGCTGCGAAACGTGGTTTAACAGTAGAACAAATTCAAGGGTAATCAATCATGAAAACGATTAAAGTTACCCAGACTAAATCTGCATCGCACCGCTTGAAAAATCACAAGCTGAGCCTGAAAGGTTTAGGTCTGCGTCGTATTGGTCATACTGTAGAAGTGCAAGATACGCCTTCTAACCGTGGTATGATCAACCAAGTCTACTATATGGTTAGTGTAGAGGAATAAGCCATGACTCTGCGTTTAAATACAATTGCACCTGCAGAAGGTGCTAAGCGTGACAACCTTCGTCTAGGTCGTGGTATCGGTTCTGGCGTTGGTAAGACTGGTGGTCGTGGTATCAAAGGTCAAAACTCACGTAAGAGCGGTGGTACTCGTCCAGGTTTCGAAGGTGGTCAAACTGCACTTTATCGTCGTTTGCCTAAATTCGGTTTCACTAGCCAATTGGCTTTGAAAACTGCTGAAGTACGTTTATCTGAGCTTGCTAAAGTTGAAGGCGACATCGTGTCTCTTGAAACTTTAAAAGCTGCGAACGTTGTACGTAAAGACATGACTCGTGCTCGTATCGTACTTTCTGGTGAAATTACTCGTGCATTCACTGTACAAGGTGTTGCATTGACTAAAGGCGCTAAAGCTGCTGTTGAAGCTGCTGGCGGTAAAGTCGAGGAGTAATCCCCAGTGTCTATGACTCCTAGTTCTTCAGGTCATGTCAACATGATGAAAGGCCAACCATTTCATGTGAAATACCGTGAAATTATTCGTCGAATGATGTTTCTCATTGGTGCGTTGTTGGTGTTTCGACTAGGAGCGCATATTCCAGTACCAGGGATTAATAATGCCGCGCTAGAAAATCTGTTTAATGCAAACCAAGGTACCATCCTTGGTTTGTTTAACATGTTTTCGGGTGGTGCATTAGAGCGAATGTCGATTCTTGCTTTAGGGATCATGCCATACATCTCTGCATCGATTATTGTGCAGTTAATGTCTACAGTGGTTCCATCGCTCGAAGCTTTGAAAAAAGAAGGCGAGCAGGGCAAACGTAAGATTAACCAATACACACGACAAGGCACGCTGTTCCTTGCACTTGTGCAAGCAATTGGTATGTGTGCTGGCCTGATCAGCCAGGGAATTACCCTGACCTCTGGTCTGGCTTTTTATGTTCCTGCAGTAACCTCTTTGGTTGCGGGGACCATGTTCTTGATGTGGCTGGGTGAACAAATTACCGAGCGTGGGGTAGGTAATGGTATTTCCATGATCATCTTCGCAGGTATCGTTGCAGGATTGCCGACTTTAGTTATGCAGTCTCTAACTTCAGTGGATAATGGCCAGTCTAGTCTAATTGGACTAGCAATTTTTGGTCTGTTATCGATTGCTGTACTAGCAGCGATTGTGTTTATCGAGAAGGCGCAACGTCGTATTCCGGTGAACTATGCTCAAAAGCAGCAGGGACGTCGTGTATTTACTGCACAGCAAACGCACCTGCCATTAAAAATTAATATGGCGGGTGTAATTCCGGCAATTTTTGCCAGCTCTTTACTTTTGTTCCCAGCGAGCTTAGGTCAATGGGTTGGTAGTTCGGATCCAAGTGCAGGAATTATCAAGCGTAGTCTACAAGACTTGGCATTGGTGTTATCGCCTGGTCAGCCGTTGTATTTGGTGCTCTTTGGTGCGTTAATTATCTTTTTCTGTTACTTCTATACAGCACTGGTATTTAGTCCTAAAGAAGTGTCAGAGAACTTGAAACGCAGCGGAGCTTACGTGCCTGGTATTCGTCCAGGTGAGCAAACTGCTCGTTACTTAGATCATATTCTCAATCGTTTGACCTTTATTGGCGCGATATACATCACTGTCATCTGTTTAATGCCGATGATTCTGCAAAGCTCTTTTGGTATTCCATTTAGCTTGGGCGGAACATCGTTGCTGATCGTGGTAGTGGTGGTGATGGACTTTATGGCTCAGCTTCAAGCACATCTCACCTCGCACCAGTATGACAATCAAACGTTAATGAGAAAAACGACTGCTCATCCTAAGGGATAAGCGCACTTAGAGGTTTCATCATGAAAGTACAAGCTTCTGTAAAGAAAATTTGTGGTAGCTGTAAAGTTATCCGTCGTAATGGGGTTATCCGCGTAATTTGTAGCGCAGAACCTCGTCATAAGCAGCGTCAAGGTTAATCTGATCAAGACCTGTTGATTTCAGTAGGCGAATTGGGTTATTATCCGCCCCTCAAGATTTTTGTGGGGCGGTTGATTATCTTAACTGCCTTTTTGGAGAAAATTGAATGGCTCGTATTGCCGGTGTAAACATTCCGGATAACAAGCATGCTGTTATCTCTCTAACGTACATCTTTGGTATTGGTCGCCACACTGCTAAGTCAATCTTAGCTGCTGCGGGTATCCCAACTACTACTAAGATCCGTGAATTAGATGACGCTCAGCTTGATGCGATTCGTGCAGAAATTGCCAAGGTTCCGACCGAAGGTGATTTACGTCGCGAAATTTCCATGAACATTAAACGTTTAATGGATTTAGGCTGCTACCGCGGTCTTCGTCATCGTCGCAGCTTGCCTGTCCGTGGTCAACGCACCAAAACTAACGCACGTACCCGTAAAGGTCCGCGCAAACCAATTAAGAAATAAGATTTCTGGAAGCTAAAAGATGGCTAAAGATACTCGCACACGCAAGAAGGTCACTCGTACCGTCTCTGAAGGTGTTGCACACATTCACGCTTCTTTTAATAACACCATTGTGACCATTACCGATCGTCAAGGTAATGCACTGGCTTGGGCCACTTCAGGTGGACAAGGCTTCCGTGGATCACGTAAATCAACTCCGTTTGCTGCTCAGGTAGCTGCTGAAGTTGCTGGTAAAGCTGCTTTAGATTACGGTTTGAAAAACTTGGACGTCCTTGTGAAAGGTCCTGGTCCAGGTCGTGAGTCTGCGGTTCGTGCATTAGGTGCAGTGGGTTATAAAATTAACAGCATTACCGATGTGACTCCAATCCCTCACAACGGTTGCCGTCCACCTAAAAAACGTCGCGTGTAAGGAGAAACATTCATGGCTCGTTATATTGGTCCAAAATGCAAACTCTCTCGCCGCGAAGGGACAGACCTGCAATTAAAATCTGGCGTTAAACCATTTGACGTCAAAACTAAAAAACACGCTAAAGCTCCTGGTCAACATGGTGGAGCTCGTGGCGGTAAACAATCTGAGTACTCACTACAATTACGTGAAAAACAAAAAGTACGTCGTATGTACGGTGTTTTAGAGCGTCAATTTAGTAACTACTACAAAGAAGCTGCTCGTGTTAAAGGCGCAACAGGTGAAAACCTGTTGAAATTGCTCGAAAGCCGTCTTGATAACGTTGTTTATCGCATGGGTTTTGGTTCTACACGTGCAGAAGCTCGTCAGTTAGTATCTCACCGTTCAATCACTTTAAATGGCCGCCGCGTTAACATCGCGTCTATCCAAGTTAAAGCTGGTGACGTGATTGCAGTTCACGAAGGCGCTAAACAACAATTACGTATCAAAAACGCAATTGAATTAGCTGCTCAACGTGGCATTCCTTCTTGGATGGAAGTAGATCATTCTAAACTAGAAGGTACGTTCAAAGCTGCACCGGATCGTTCTGATTTACCTGCTGAAATCAACGAAAGCTTGATTGTAGAATTGTATTCTAAATAATCCTTGAGGTAGCAATATGACGCGTACTGCAAATGAGTTTCTAACTCCGCAAGCGATCAAGGTCGAAGCGGCAAGCGGGACCTCGGCAAAAGTTATTCTAGAACCCTTAGAGCGTGGCTTTGGTCATACTCTGGGCAATGCTTTACGTCGCATCCTTCTTTCTTCTTTACCTGGCGCTGCTGTGGTAGAAGTTGAGATTGAAGGTGTTGAGCACGAGTACAGTACTTTGGAAGGCTTGCAGCAGGACATCGTCGAGCTCTTGCTGAACCTAAAAGGATTGTCTATTAAGCTGTTCGATCAAAATGAAGCTTATTTAACATTAGAGAAACAAGGTCCAGGCGACGTAACTGCGGCTGACCTTCGTTTACCTCATAATGTTGAAGTGGTTAACCCTGAACACTTGATCGGCACATTAAGTGCATCAGGCAATCTTAAGATGCGCCTGAAAGTGGCTCAAGGCCGTGGCTATGAGACTTCTGACTCACGTTTCCCAGAAGGCGAGACTCGCCCAGTGGGTCGTTTACAGTTAGATGCATCTTACAGCCCGATCAAACGTGTGTCTTACACAGTGGAAAACGCTCGTGTAGAACAACGTACTGACCTTGATAAACTGGTCATTGATCTTGAAACCAACGGTACAGTTGATCCAGAAGAAGCAATCCGCAAAGCGGCAACAATCTTGCAACAACAAATTGCAATCTTTGTTGATCTTCAGAAAGATCAAGCTCCTGTGGCTCAAGAACCTCGTGAAGAAGTTGATCCAATTTTGCTTCGCCCAGTAGATGATCTAGAGCTAACTGTTCGTTCTGCTAACTGTTTGAAAGCAGAAAACATTTACTACATTGGTGATCTTGTACAGCGTACTGAGGTTGAGTTACTTAAAACTCCTAACCTTGGTAAAAAATCGCTTACTGAGATCAAAGATGTTCTGGCTTCCAAAGGCTTACAACTCGGCATGCGTTTAGAGAACTGGCCACCAGCTAGTCTCCGTATGGACGATCGTTTCGCCTATCGTAGCCGTTAATTAAGTAGGACTATCACCATGCGTCATCGTAATAGTGGTGTGAAATTAGGCCGTACAAGCAGTCATCGTAAAGCGATGTTCCAAAACATGGCTAACTCTTTGTTCGAGCACGAGTTGATCAAAACAACTGTGCCTAAAGCAAAAGAATTACGTCGTGTTGCTGAGCCTTTAATCACTTTAGCTAAAGTCGATACAGTAGCAAACCGTCGTTTGGCGTTTGCTCGTACTCGTTCAGCTGCAACTGTTGGTAAATTATTTACCGTTCTTGGCCCTCGTTACAAAGAGCGTAACGGCGGTTATCTACGTGTTCTTAAAGCGGGCTTCCGTGCAGGTGATGCTGCACCGATGGCTTACGTTGAGCTAGTAGATCGCGAAGTTAACTAATTTCGTGTAGAGCAGCAAACGTTGTTCGAAAAGGTCGGTTGAATAAACCGGCCTTTTTTATTGTCTTGCATTTACCCATTATCAGGCAGTTTAGAAATTTGTCCTGAAAAGATAAGAAAATAATCACTTTTATTCAAACTTGACATTGTGTATTGTCAATTTTGTGATTTAATAAAATATATGACAATGCTCAGGTAAAAGAAGAATATGGAAAAGCAAGTTGATATTTTAATTGTAGGCGCGGGGATCTCGGGAATTGGTCTGGCGGCCCATCTTTCTAAACATAGTCCTCAACGCTCATTCGAAATTATTGAACGTCGCGAAAGCTTTGGCGGTACGTGGGACCTGTTTAAATATCCTGGTATCCGTTCAGATTCGGACATGTCGACTTTTGGCTTCAACTTTAAGCCTTGGAAAAAAGAAAGTGTATTGGCTTCTGGCTCGGCAATTAAAAATTATCTTGCAGAAGTGGTTCAGGAATTTAACTTGAGCTCAAAAATTCATTTTCAACATCGCGTCGTTAGTGCCAATTATGATTCAGCTACACGTAAATGGTCAGTCGTAGCTGAAAACGCTCAGGGCAAAAAGCAGACCTGGATCGCTAACTTTGTTCTTGGCTGTACGGGTTACTACAATTATGATCAAGGCTTCCAGCCGGAATTCCCGCATCAGGAAGCATTCAAAGGTACATTTATTCACCCGCAGCATTGGCCTGAAAATCTGGACTATAGCGGAAAAAAAGTAGTGATTATTGGCAGTGGTGCGACAGCAATAACATTAGTTCCAGCCATGGTGAAAGGCGGTGCAGGGCATGTGACCATGTTACAACGCTCTCCCACCTATATCGCCTCAGTTCCTTCGATCGACATGATTTACTCAAAAATGCGTAAATTATTGCCAGAAGATGTGGCTTATAAGCTGACCCGTGCGCGTAATATTGGCATGCAGCGTGGTATCTATGCACTCGCACAAAAACAGCCAAAACTACTGAAAACCTTATTATTGAAATCTGTACAGTTTCAGTTGAAAGGGAAAGTGGATATGAAACACTTTACCCCGAATTATGAACCTTGGGATCAGCGCCTATGTGTAGTGCCAGATGGGGATTTATTCAAAATCCTGCGTGAAGGTCATGCATCTGTAGAAACAGATCATATCGAGAAATTTACTGAAACTGGGATTCAGCTGAAATCAGGTAAATATCTGGATGCGGATATTATTGTGTCTGCTACTGGTTTAAATATTCAGATTCTGGGTGGTATTCAGGCCACGATGGATGGCAAGCCTTTGGATACGTCGAAGCATATGCTGTATCAAGGGGTCATGCTCAGTGATGTGCCAAATATGGCGCTGATTATTGGTTATATCAATGCTTCCTGGACCTTGAAAGTGGATATTGCCGCAGAATATATCTGCCGTCTGCTCAATTATATGGATCAGCATGGTTATGATGAAGTGATTCCAGAAGGGGATGCTACGGAATTACTTGAAGATACGGTGATGGGTAGTTTAACTTCAGGCTATATTGCCCGTGCCGCAGATGTGATGCCGAAACAGGGTAAGCATGCACCTTGGAAAGTATCCAATAATTATCTGGCAGACCGTAAAGAGCTTAAAACGGCATCTTTTGAAGATGGAGTATTGAAATTCAAATCGAAATCCAGTGCTGTGCCAGCCAAGCCAAGATTGGTGTCTTAAGTATAGACATAGATAAAAGGAGTACCTGATGTACTCCTTTTTCATATTTCAAATTAGAGTGATCTGGAAATCAGTTCCTTCATGATTTCATTGGTTCCTGCATAAATGCGGTTCGCGCGATTATCCAGGTACGCTCGTGCAATCGGATATTCCAGCATATAGCCATAACCGCCATGCAGTTGTAGGCATTCATCCACCACTTTGCTATACAGTTCAGAAATTTTGTATTTAGCAGCTGCGGCGGCATCAACTCCCAATTTTTGAATAAGCTGTAGTTGCATACAACGGTCCAGATAAGCTCGGCAGATTTCAATTTCGGTACGCAGTTCTGCCAGTTTAAAACGGGTATTTTGAAAAGCGCTGATCGGTTTGCCAAAGGCTTGACGTTCTTTGGTGTATTTTACCGTATGTGCGAATGCCGCTTCTGCCCCTGCCTGACATATGATGGCCACAATTAACCGCTCCCAAGCCAGTTCTTTCATCAGCATCATAAAACCCATGCCTTCCTGACCTAGCAGGTTTTCTTTAGGCACACGGACATTGTCAAAGAACAGTTCACAGGTATCCTGACCTTTCATGCCGATTTTATTTAAGGGTTTACCTTTACTAAATCCTGCACGATCTGCTTCGACCATAATCAAAGAAAGATTGGCAGAGCCTTTCTCACTATGACCCGTCTTACATACCGCAATTGCCGTATCACAAAGATAGCCATTGGTAATGAATATCTTGGAACCATTAATCACATACTCATCACCCTCTAATACCGCACTGGTGCGTACTGCCTGCAGGTCTGAGCCAGTTCCAGGTTCGGTCATCGCAATTGCCGTGACCACTTCACCTGTAGCCATTTTCGGGAGCCATTGCTGCTTTTGTGTTTCATTGCCAAAGTTCAGAATATAATTGGCCACGATATCGGAGTGCAGTGAAAATCCTGTCGCAGAGTCGCCTGCATAGGCCTGTTCCTCGATCAGGATCATACTGTATAAACGATCCACCCCTGAACCGCCATAAGCTTCAGGCATCGTGGCACAGAGAAGGCCAAGTTCACCGGCTTTATTCCAGAGCTCACGATCGATATGCTGTTGCTGTTCATATTTTTCTGTATGAGGAATCACTTCCTTTTCATAGAATTTACGGACCATCTCCCGAAAGGCTTCATGTTCATCATTGAAAAGCTGACGTGGCAGCATGCTGGCCAATGGACGGATCGCGCTCGAATGCATCTTATAATTCCCTTATTGTGATGTTTTATTTAACTTAAGATAGAGCAGATGAGGGAACAATGAGCTGAATGTTCAAATCTGGGGAATCTACTGATGCTTTTGGTCATTTGTATGAAATACCTCGAAATTCAGCAATGGCTTAAGGTAAACTACTCAGGTTTGTAACGAGTTGGGAAAATTCGATGACTGATGACATCACCTTAGAAGAGCGCAAAGTGATTTATCGCGCGCGTCGTGGCTTGAAAGAGATCGATGTATATTTTGATCCCTACGTGAAAAACTATTATCTCACTGCTGATCCCTTCGAAAAACAGATGTTTGCTGAGCTGGTTGCACAGGAAGATCCAGACCTGCTGGACTGGTTTATGGAAGTGTCTGAACCCCCACGCCCTGAATTAAAAGATTTTATCAAGAAGCTTAAATTTTACGTTCATGGATAATCGTTGTTTCAAGCTGAAACGCAGCAAGTGTGCGCTGGTGTTTCAGCTTTTTATTTTCGCTGTATTAATGTTCCTGCTGTATCAGTTATTGCCTGTGATAATTTGGCTGGTTTGTGGCGTCATCGGAGTGGTCATCTACCAGTTGTTTTATCGTAAGACACCGCACATTGAGCAGTTTGAATATCTGGATGGACGTGAATGGTCACTGACAGCAGCTGCGCAAGGCACACGGCGAGTGTTGATCAGTCACGTGATTGATCACCAAGCTTATATCGTGGTGTATTTCCAGCATGCAAAAGCACGTCCGTTGCTCATCTGGTGTGACCAGTTGCCTTTTAAACAATGGAAGTCTTTGAAAGTTTTGACAAAAATACTTTAATTGTCCGACAAATGATATTCCGAAATTTTAAATAAATTGATTAAAAATAAAGATTTATCCGCTAACCCCGCTTGAATTGTCAGACAAAAAATCACATTTCTCTGTAAAAACAATGAATTGTCTGACAATTTTTCAGCTGCTTTTTTTATAAGCAGGTACATTTAAGTCACCAACAGCGAACACAGGAGATCATAATGGAATTTCCAATGTGGATGTTTTTGATCGTTGCGATTGTGATGGCCCTAGTCATAGGACGGCTGGGAACGGTGCTGAAGGACAGATTTTCACCTAAATAACAGAATTAAGCTCGAGAACCTATTTTCTTCTCGGCTTGCCAAGTTGATAAGTAGCATGTGCTGAACCGTCGCAATGCTACTTTTTTTTGCCCAAAATTTGGGATTTTATCTACTACAGTCAATTGCAGCTGGGAAATTTAATGGCAAAGTGTCTGGTCTAAATTAGAGTAAATACTCTTTTATTCGTTATATGCTTCTGATATGTTTAGCAGAATAATGGACATAATCACAATTATAGAGGACAGGAAAATGTCGAGCGTCCGAAAAATATGCCAAGGTATGGCGACCATTGCAATAACAACAACAGTTCTAACAGGATGTTCTCAGGTCATTAAAACCGGTGCCAATGTGGCGCTGGGCTTCACTGAAAAGCATATTGTTCCACCAATCCTGGCGATGGATGATGCCGAGATGGTGTGTAATTCCGGGAATTCTTTAACACCAGCCATCATGTCGACCAAGGAAATGGGGGCTGATCCGACTCGTGTTGCGGTACTGATGTACTCCGCAGCGGGGATTTGTGCCGAGCAGAAAGCGCTGGATGCAGAGCTACGGTATCTGCGTGCTTCTAAAGTCAATCAGGTGACTGAAGCTCAGGATGCGCGGATTGAGCAGAAACGCTGGGCTGCACTGGCCGCACAACGTCAGTACACGGGCTATCAGTTATTCCAGACCCGTTATGAGAAAAAATATAAAAAAGCGCTGGGTGAAGGCTGTCCACGCATGAACAGTGATATTGAACAGACAGTTTATCTGCTGGGCATGCTGAGTGGCTTACAAGCCATGACCAATGACATTAACTCGGGTGGGGCCGTACAAGTACCTAAAGATATTGCGGCTGTGGTTGAGCGTGGCATGACCTGTCTGGATAATACCAAATTCTGGGGCACGCCAAATGCAACCCGTGCTGTGATCTGGACTTTATTGCCAGGGGCAGGTGATGGAAAACCTGATCCTTACCAAACTCTGAAACAGTCAGTACAAATCGGTGAGCAAAAAGGTGTACGTTTATCACATGCCTTATATGCTGTAGCGGCACAGGCCAGTGGGGATGATGCCAAAATTCGTGATGCGTTAAGAACCTTTGATCAGGCACGTAGTGATGAAAAGCCAGTCAATCCTCAGTTCAAGCTGATCGACAGTATGGCTGCCATTATGGTGAATGGTATTTCTGACCGTTACTGGACTGAAAATACCGGTATTCGTAGTGCAGATGATGGCATGCAGACTTTCTGGGATGAAACAGATAATTCTTCAGAACTGGATGATCTGTTTAGCGCTGACCTATAATTTAATGAAAAATTAAGTGAATGATGCTCATAGAGGTCATTTTCAATATGCTGAAAGGAGTTCAAGGAGCCGATGCAAGATCAACATCTTCGACGAAAAATTATTTTTCTGGCGGCTTTTGTCTCTCTTTCAGCGAGTTTGCAAATCTTTAACGATGCTTTCATCTACTGGCAGGAAAGCCTGCTCGGGGAGTTTTGGCGGCTCTGGACCGCGCACTGGGTGCATGTCGGCTGGGCCCATTATTTTCTGAATATTCTTGCCTTTATCTGTCTACCTTTCATTTTCCCCCGTGCATCTGTGTGGCATTTCGTCTCGATTCTTTTGATTCTGCCGCCGTTGATCAGCCTGAGTTTTTATTTTTTCCTGCCAAATATTGAAGCATATGCAGGACTATCCGGGGTATTACATGGGGCCTATGTCGCAGTCGCCTGTGTGCATTTGCTTTATCAACGCGAACGTGGATTTGCCGTACTGGTGTTATTTTTAATCTTTGCCAAACTGATTTGGGAAAATACCATTGGAAATCAGGAAACTGCACAACTTATCGGTAGTCCGGTACTGGTCGAAGCGCATTTATTAGGGGTGATCTGGGGAGTGGTAGTCGCATTGCTCTATATCTTGGGCAATTATGTCCAGGATAGCTGAAACTGTTGGCAGAAAAGACAAAAAGAAAAGATAAACTGTCATTTTTATTCTGCTGATTTTCATGCAGAGTCAAAATAGAAAATAATGATACTGACCCTTGTAAAGGAATTTTCGGGGCAGACAGGAAGACCAGCGCTTAAAAGAATGTAAGGCGCGAAAACAAGAATAGGAAAATACATGCACAACGATAATCAAAACAGATCGGGATTAGGTCTGTTACGTTATATCTGGACAGAGTGGATCTCGACCTTTGTCGTGCTCATCTTGCTCTTACTGACCTTAGTGATTGGAACCGGGGAAATGATTCATGGTCAGTTACTGCGTATGGGCGAGCGTCTGTATGGTGATCCGGCGACAGGCATGCAATATTCGTTTTTGCGTGCTGAACCGAAAGCACCACAATGTGATCGTAATATTAATGTCGATCAAAAAGTTCAGGAGCAGATGAAAGCAGATGCCGCCGATGAATATGCCGATTTCTTCGGTGTACGTTCTGAAGCGGATGTGCGTGCTGCAGTGATGCAGGCACAACAGGTTTGTGAAGAGTCTTACCAATTCTATGACAAGGCGATAACGCATATTGAAGCGCATCCAAGTATTCGTGCCTATCGCAGTTTTGAAACTTCATTCTTTGGCATTTTCAAGTTCGGGACTGAAAACCGTGCCTTGCTGCTCATCATTATGGTGGTATTTGCTGCAATCAGCGCGACATTGAAAACCCATCATATTGGTCTACGTAGTCCAGCCACCCGTATCGATTTCAAAGTCTATTCTGTGGCGATGCTGATCGCGAACAGTTTCCTGGTCTATTCTTCCTACAGCCAATATATGTCGGTGCTGAATTCCGGGGTGCCGATGGGAGACATGAAGTATGTCTACTGGCTATGGATGATTCTCTTTGGGACATTGACCCTGATCAGTCTGTACCAAGTCATTAAGCCACCTCAGGCGACCCGAGAAGGGGGTAGTTTCGGACTGGCTTTCTTAAGCGTGCCACTTTATGCCTATATGGCTATCAGTACCGGGTTTAACTTTGTCTTCTTGATGGATTACCCGATGGGTCAGGGCATCTATCTGGGGCAACTGGTTGAGTTTTCGAGCATCTTCCTGAATCTGGCCTTATTTATCTGGGCCGGTATGTTGCTGAAACAAACCCGTGTCGTAGACATGTTCCTGAATATCCTGCGTCCATGGAATCTGGCGCCAGAAACCTTGACCTGGTTAATCCTGCTGGCAGCTGCATTACCAACCGCTTATACCGGTGCATCCGGGATTTTCGTGATTGCTGCAGGTGCGATCATTTATAAGGAAGTGTGGAATGCCGGTGGTCGCCGTCAGTTTGCCTTGGCAGCAACCGCCATGTCGGGTTCACTCGGTGTGGTATTACGTCCATGTCTATTAATTGTTGTGGTGGCTTCACTGAACAAGGAAGTGACGACAGATATGCTGTATCACTACGGTGTCTACGTCTTCTTGCTCAGTTCAACATTGTTCCTGATCATTTCGCTATTCTTTGCTGAAAGCAAGTTCCGTATTGCTGCACCTGGTCTGGCTGCACCACAGTCTGCACGTGCCTTTGTAAATGTGATTCCTTATATCGTGATTTTCATCCTGATCTGGCTGTTCTACAAATATGCCTTGTCTACAGATCTGAATGAATTTACTGCGCCTGTCATGATGCCAGTCATTCTATTGATGATCGTGCTATTTGATAAGTTGCGTCACGAGCCTGCACCATTACCGCCAGTGGGACATTGGGATGAAACCTTAACCACCACCTTAGGTTCAGCAAATACGCCTGCAATGGCGACCGCGGGTACAGCCATTAATGCTGAATATCGTGAAGCAGACCATATTGAGCAGCAGGGCAGTGAGCTGGCTGTAGACCATGGTGTAAAACGTTCGGCTGTTGGTGAAAGCCTGCGTCAAGTTGGCTTCTGGAAATCATTACACATTTCGACCAGTGAAACGGTTGGACACATTGGTGCGCTGGTGATCCTGATGGCACTGTCTGTCAGTGTGGGCGGCCTGCTGGAACGTATGGAAATTATGGAAGCGTTCCCGACAGATATTAGCAGTACCATTCTGGTGATTTCCATGATTGTTGGCCTGATGGTGTTCGTTGGCATGATCATGGACCCATTCGGTGCGGTGATCCTGATTTCAGCAACCGTTGCACCAGTCGCCTATCAGTATGGAATTCATCCTGTGCATTTCTGGATAATTACCTTGATTGGTTTTGAGCTGGGTTATGTGACACCGCCAGTTGCCCTGAACCATCTGTTAGCAAGGCAATCCATTGGTGATGCTGAGGTGGCCGAGGCGGATGCAGAAGTTCGACATAAGTCCTTTTATTACCGTTATGAGCGCTGGATTTTACCGATGATCGTGTTACTGCCAGCGATGCTGATCATTGCCTATGTACCTTATGTATTTAAACTCTTCGGCTGGTATCAGTAATTTAAGCAAATAAAAAAAGCACCTTCGGGTGCTTTTTTTATTGTGGCCTTAACGCAGCCTAAGCTTATTTTGTAAAACAGGACTGCAAAGTAAAATCCCACAAAAAATCAGCCCTAATCCGAGCAGGCTATAGAGATCCGGAACTTCCTGCCAGAATAAATAGCCCCATAAGCCAGCGAAGAAAATCGCAATATAGTTCACTGGTCCAATCTGACCAGCAGGTGCCAGTTTATAAGCATTGGATAGAAATAACTGGCTGGTATTTGCCAATAAACCGGCTGCAATTAAATAACCGAGTTCAGTCAGGGTATAAGGACGCCAATGCCAGAACATTGGAATCATGGAAATCAGGGTGCCGATCAGACAGAAATAAAACACAATTCGTTCTGGTGGTTCAGTTTGGGTCAATGCGCGAACCGTGACAAAAGCCATAGCAGCCAAGAAGCTGGCACTTGTTATTCACCAATTAAAATGTCTATGTGATAAACCATTTAAAATGTCCTGTTTTTAACCACAAGAGTCAAGCACAGGATTTAACTTTCTTTGTTCAATAACAGCTTTCTGAGCTTTACGACTCGGCATACTTTTCTTGAGACGGGAACGTTTAT